>DASWWB010000734.1:0-2378 GCA_036406115.1 Herpetosiphonaceae bacterium | reverse complement strand
GATCGGTGATGCCGGCGCTGCGGATTTTGCCGATCCGCGCCAGGGCGGCGGTGGTGGCGGTGGCGCCGAGCAGCGCATCGACCCAGTTGCCGCCGCGCTCCAGCGGCGAGCCGTGGTGGGGCGTCGCCAGGAAGGCGAGGCGGCGCAGGCGGCGCAGCCAGTCGTGGCCGGCAGCGGCGCCGGCGTGGCAGGCGCTGCGGGCGACCAGGCCGCCCATGCTGTGGCCGACGATCACCAGCTCCTCGACCGGGACCGGCCAGGCTGCGACAAGCTCCTCAAGCAGGGCGGCGAGCAGGCGGCCGTTGCGCGAAATGCGCAGGCCGCTGTTGTAGCGCAGATAGACCGCCGTGAAGCCCAGATCGGCCTCCAGCGCCGCGCCATGGTCGTGGCCGCCCCGGCGCCATTGCAGATCATTCATGCACAGCCCGTGGGCCAGCAGCACGATCCGCCCGGACGGATTGGGGAGCGCCCGCGCCAGGCCGGCTGGCGTCAGCTCAAGCGCCCGGCCGCCGCGCCGCAGCTCCATCGGCAGCGCGAGCG
This sequence comes from Herpetosiphonaceae bacterium, assembly GCA_036406115.1. Classification (GTDB taxonomy): domain Bacteria; phylum Chloroflexota; class Chloroflexia; order Chloroflexales; family Herpetosiphonaceae; genus DASWWB01. Next base: position 1,838 of record DASWWB010000734.1, on the reverse strand, counting down.
GATTGGCGGTCGCCGCCAGATAATCGCCAAGCACGCCGTTGAGCGCCGACAGCACGGACTCGCGCGCGGGCGGCGACGGCTCGTCGGCAGGCGCCGCGCCAAACGAGAGCGCCAGATCGGCGGCGCCGGCGACCGCCCGGGTCACCCCGCGCACGGCGCCATAGGTCAGCCGCGTGACCGTGGCGGCGATTTTGGCCGGCGGCGTGCGGCGGATCAGCGGAATATCCGCGATCGCCGCCTGCATCGACTCCGCCACGCCGGCCACGCCGAGCGTCGCGTCCGCCAGCAGCCTGGCGATCCCCCGCGCATCGGCGCGCCGCATCACTCGCATCTTCGTCATCGTGCCGCCTTTCCGCGGGCAGCGCGCCCGCCGCCGGAGCCCGGCCGAACAATCAGGTCCATGCTACCACATGCCGCGACGCGCTGCGTCAATCATGGGAAATTCAGCGCGCGATTGCATCTAATACCAGTGATCGGCAGCGGTGCCGGCGAGGAGCCTTGATGGATGAGCGAACCGCCCGCCTGGCCTTCAACCTGACCCCGGGGATCGGTCCGGCGCGGCTGCGGGCCTTGATCGAGCACTGCGGCTCGGCGGGCGCCGCATGGGCGGCTGGTCCCGCCGATTGGCGGGCGGCGGGATTGGACCGGCGGGCGATCGAGACGCTGGGCGCGGCCAAGGCCGGGTTGGATCTGGCCGCCGCCGAAGCGTCGATCGCCGCCGCCGGCCTGCGCATGCTGCTGACCGAGGACGAGGCCTACCCGGAGCTGCTGCGCCAGATCCACGATCCGCCGCCGCTGATCTACGTGCGCGGCACGCTGCTGCCCGCCGACCGCTGGGCGGTGGCGGTGGTCGGCACCCGCGCGCCGACCCACTACGGCAGGGAGGCGGCCCGCCGGCTGGCGGGCGAGCTGGCGGCGGCAGGCGTGACGATTGTCTCGGGGCTGGCGCTGGGCGTGGACGCGATCGCCCACCGCGCCGCGCTGGAGTGCCACGGCCGGACCTTCGCGGTGCTGGGCTGCGGCCTGGCCACCGTCTACCCGGCCCAGCATCGCGAGCTGGCCGATCGGATCGCCGGCCAGGGCGCGCTGATCTCCGAGTACCCGCCCGGCGCCGCGCCGCTGGCGGGCAACTTCCCGGCCCGCAACCGGGTGATCAGCGGCCTGGCGCTGGGGACACTGGTCGTCGAGGCCGGGGCGCGCTCCGGCGCCCTGATCACCGCCCAGTTCGCCCTTGAGCAAAACCGCGAAGTGTTCGCCGTGCCCGGCTCGATCTTCAGCCCGGCCAGCGACGGGCCGAACCAGCTGCTGGTCGAAGGCGCTACGCTGGCCCGGACCGTCGACAGCATCCTTGAGCAGCTCCAGCTCGGCGCGGCCGCCGTCCAGCAAGAGATGCAGCTCCTGGTGCCCGAGACGCCCGAGGAGGCGGCGCTGCTGGCCGGGCTGAGCGGCGCCCCGCGCCACATCGACGAGCTGGGACGGGCATGCGGGTTGCCGGCGGCGGTGGTTGCGGCTACACTAAGTATGATGGAACTCAAAGGCATGGCGCGCCACATCGGCGGCATGCTCTATGTGGCGGGGCGCTGAGCCGGCGCCGCAAGGATAGTGTTCAATGGGGTGGAGCGATGAAGCGCTGGCGGCCCTCGGCCAGCAAGGCCTGCGCATGACCGGGCCGCGACGGGCGATTGTCGAACAGATCGGGCGGATGGGCGAGCCGTTCACCGCCGAGCAGCTGGTGGCGTGCATGGGCGAGATCGGCCGCGCCACCATTTACCGCACGCTGGATGTGCTGGCCGGCAGCCACTGGCTGGCGCGCATCCACCGCGACGAAGGCGAGCACG
>DASWWB010000733.1:0-2384 GCA_036406115.1 Herpetosiphonaceae bacterium | reverse complement strand
AGCCCGCCGCCGACCACCTTGCCCAGGCAGGTCAGGTCCGGCGCCACGCCGTAGCGGGCCTGGGCGCCGCCCAGCGCCACCCGGAAGCCGGTCATCACCTCGTCGAAGATCAGCAGCGCGCCATGCTCGTCAGCCAGGCGGCGCAGGCCGGGCAGGAACTCGGGCAGCGGCTCGACCAGCCCCATGTTGCCGGCGACCGGCTCGACGATGATCGCCGCCACCTCGTGCTGATGGAGCAATTCCTCGACGCTCTCCAGGTCGTTGAACGGCGCGCTGAGCGTGTCGGCGGTCGAGGCGGCGGGCACGCCCGGGCTGTCGGGCAGGCCGAGCGTCGCCATGCCGGAGCCGGCCTGGACCAGGAACTCGTCGGCGTGGCCGTGGTAGCAGCCGATGAACTTGATGACTTTCTCGCGGCCGGTGTGGGCGCGGGCCAGCCGCACGGCGCTCATCGTCGCCTCGGTGCCCGACGAGACAAAGCGCACGACCTCGACCGCCGGCATCAGCTCGATCACCTGGCGGGCCAGGACGGTCTCAAGCTCGGTCGGCGCGCCGAAACTGGTGCCGCGGGCCGCCTGGGCGCCGATCGCCGCCACCACCTCGGGGTGGGCGTGGCCGAGAATCAGCGGCCCCCACGAGAGGACATAATCGACGTAGCGCTGCCCGTCTGCGTCGAACAGATACGGCCCCTCGCCCCGGTCGATGAAACGCGGCACGCCGCCGACGCCCCGGAAAGCCCGCACCGGGCTGTTGACCCCGCCCGGGATGATCTCCTGCGCCTCGGCGAACAGCGCCGCCGAGCGCTCCGTCGTGTGATTGGTTGCCATGAAACTCCTCGCGCCAGAAACCGGCGCCGGGAACCGGCGAACCCGATCCCTGGCCCCTGATCCCTGATCCCTAAATGCTGCTTGTCAGGCCGGCGCCGGCCCTAAAGCCCCGCGTCCTCGCGCAGCCAGCGGGCTGCGTCCTTGGCGTAGTAGCTGATGATCAGATCGGCGCCGGCGCGACGGATGGCGACCAGGCTCTCCAGGGCGGCGCGGCGCTCGTCGATCCAGCCGTTCTGGGCGGCGGCCTTGATCATGGCGAACTCGCCGCTCACCTGGTAGGCGGCCAGCGGCAGCTCCCAGCGCTCGCGGACGGCGCGGATCACATCGAGATAGGCGCCGGCCGGCTTGACCATCAGCATGTCGGCGCCCTCGGCCACGTCGATCTCCGTCTCGCGCAGCGCCTCGCGGCCGTTGGCAGGGTCCATCTGATAGGAGCGGCGGTCGCCGAATTTGGGCGTGGACTCGGCGGCCTCGCGGAACGGGCCGTAGAAGGCCGAGGCGAATTTGGCGGCGTAGGAGAGGATCGGCGTGCCCTGGTGGCCGCTGGCGTTGAGCGCGCCGCGCAAGGCCCGGATCTGCCCGTCCATCATCGCGCTGGGGGCGACGATGTCGGCGCCGGCGTCGGCGTAGGCGACCGCCGCCCGCGCCAGCAACGCCAGCGTCCGGTCGTTGTCGACGGTCGCGGCCTCGCCCTCGCCGAGCAGCAGGCCGCAGTGGCCGTGGTCGGTGTACTCGCAGAGGCAGACATCGGCGATCACCGCGAGCTGCGGCGCGCGCTCCTTGATGGCGCGGATGGCCGCCGGCACCGGCCCGGCCGGGTCCCAGGCGCCGGAGCCCTCGGCGTCTTTATGGGCCGGGATGCCGAACAGCAGCACCGCCGGCACGCCAAGCGCGGCGATCTCGTCGATCTCGCCCGCCAGCTGATCGACCGAGAGCTGGGCGTGGCCGGGCATCGAGCCGATCGGCCGCCTGACGCCCTCGCCCTGGGCGATGAACAGCGGCGCGATCAGATTGTCGGCGCCGAGGGTGGTTTCGCGGACCATGCGGCGCAGGGTCGGCGTGGCGCGCAGGCGGCGCGGCCGGAGGTTGAGAATTGCGTCTGTGGTCATGGCACTCCTCGGAAATAGGCCGCCAGGGCGGCGAGCAGGCCGGCGCTGGTGTGGTCGCCGGCTTCGACGGCCACGCGGAGCCCGTGCTCGCGGGCGGCGGCGGCGGTGACAGGGCCGATGCAGGCCACGGCGACCGGCGCCAGCAGCGCGCGGATCGCGTCCGGCTGGAGGCTGGCGCCCAGGCCCGCGAATAAAAAACGCACCGTCGAGGCGCTGGTGAAGGTGATGGCGTCCGGCGGCGCCGCCCGCAGCAGCGGCAGCAGCCCGGCGATCGCCGGGTCGGGGACGGTGCGGTAGGCGATGACCGCATCGACCTCGGCGCCGCGCGCGCGCAGGCCCGCCGGCAGCGTGTCGCGGGCCAGGTCGCCGCAGGGAAAGATGATGCGCTTGCCGGCGACCGGGCCGATCTCGGCGGCCAGCGCCTCGGCCAGGCTGGCGGATGGGATGAAAT
>DASWWB010000732.1:0-2135 GCA_036406115.1 Herpetosiphonaceae bacterium | reverse complement strand
ACCTGATGCTGCTGCTGGTCGGCCTGATGCACGTGCTGCTGTTCCGCACGGTCTGGGGGCTGCGGACACGGGCGATCGGCGAGCATCCCAAGGCCGCCGACACCGTCGGGATCAAGGTCAACCAGATGCGCTTCCGCAATGTGATGATCGGCGGCATGCTGGCCGGGCTGGGCGGCGCCTGGTTCGCCCTGGAGTCGACCTTCCGCTTCGACGACGTGATGACCAGCGGCGCCGGCTTCATCGCCCTGGCGGCGATGATCTTCGGCAAGTGGACGCCGCTCGGCGCGTTCGGCGGCGCGCTGCTGTTTTCGTCGGCCAACGCGCTCCAGCTCAAGGTGCAGACCTTCAATTTCGCCCTGCCGCGCCAGTTTTTGCAGATGCTGCCCTACCTGGTCACGATCATCGTCCTCGCGGGCGTGATCGGCCGCGCCCGGCCGCCGGCCGCCGTCGGCAAGCCGTACGACAACTAGCGCCGCTTCGAGGGATCCAGAGGGGAGGGGGTTCTGATGCAGCCTTGGCAGGGATGGATGATTATCGGCGGCGGGCTGTTCTCGATCGCCGGCGCCGTGCTGAATTGGAATTGGTTTATGAACAACCGGCGCGCCTGGCTGTTCGTCAAGCTGTTCGGCCGCAACGGCGCCCGGATTGTCTATGTGATTCTCGGGCTGTTCCTGTGCCTGATCGGGATCGCCGCGCTATTCGGGCGCTGAAGCGAGACGCATCAAAAAAACGGCGCCCCGGCGAAGCTCGCCGGGGCGCCGTGGCGTTTGCGCTCAGACCTGGCCGGGCCAGTCGCGGCCATGCGCCAGGAAACCGTCGGTGATAGCCTGGACGAGGTGCTCGGGCAGCGGGCCCCGGCCTGCCAGCTCGCGGTTATGGCGCAGATGGTCGATGCTGCCGGTGCCGACAATGCAGGAAGAAACGCCAGGCAGGTGGCAGGCGAAGCGCAGCGCCAGCTCCTGCCAGTCGAAGCCGTGCGGATCGATCCCCATCGTTCGCCAGCGCTCCCAGTAGACCTCGGCGTAGTCGCCGACCGGCCGCTCGGCGAAGCGCCAGGGCGCGTTGGCCACCGGCCGCTTGGCGATCACGCCCAGCTCGCGGCGGCGCGCCTCGTCCTGATTGTCGAGCGGGAAGCGCTGGTCGCAGAGATTGACCGAGGTCTCGATGCTGCCGAAGCGGCCGGAGCGCACCGCCCAATCCAGCGGCGCGTTGTCGCCGGAGTAGGCGGCGACGCGGATCTTGCCCGCCGCTTTGGCGTCGTCGAGGGCCGCGATCACCTCGCCGCGCTCCAGCACCTCCTGCGGGCAGGAGTGGAGATGGACGATATCCAGGCAATCGGTGCGCAGCCGCTCCAGCGCGGCGTCCACGCCGGCGGCGACGCAGGGGCCGGTCCAGTCCTCGTGGCCCGAAATGCCGTAGCCGACCTTGGTCGACAGCACGAACTCGCCGCGGCGGCCGGCCAGGTGGCGGCCGATCCGCTCCTCGGACAGACCGTAGCCGCGAGCGGTGTCGATCAGCGTGATCCCGCAGTCCAGGACCTCGTTGAGCAGGCGCGCGACCGCCTGCTCATCCATCGCGGGGCTGCCGATCTGGCCGGCGCCGAAGCCCAGCGGCGAGACCGACAGCCCGGTGGCGCCGAACGGGCGCGGCGTCCATCCGCTCATTGGCCGGCCTGGTCCTGGAAATCGCCCTCCGGGAACCACTCGGCGGCCGGCTGGACCGTCGGCTCGGTGGGCGGGCCGGGATCGGAGAGGCCGGACTCGCTGAAGACTTGGATCGGCTTGAGCGCCATGTCGCGGTCGCAGACAATCTGGCAGGAGAGACGGTATTGGCCGAGGATCCCTTTGTCGATCAGCTTGGCGTGCTCGGCCTTGGTGTAAACCTCGGGCTCGCCGGCGCTGAACTCGACCCGGCAGGTGGTGCATTTGGCGTTGCCGCCGCAGCGGTGGAGAATATCGACCCCGTTGTCGGTCAGCGCGTTGACCAGCCGCGCGCCCTCATCGACCTCGTACGTGCCAAATCCATCGACATTCAGTTTCGGCATATGCCCTCCTACAAAGGCTAGAGCCGCTGGCGCCGCGTTGGCGCTCAGCCCGCGAGTGTCGCTTGCACAATCTGCACCACCCGTCCGATCA
>DASWWB010000731.1:0-1727 GCA_036406115.1 Herpetosiphonaceae bacterium | reverse complement strand
GATCTCCCAGGCTTCGACGGTCTGGATGCTCCAGAGCCGCAGCATCTCGCCGCTCACGGCGCCGGCTCGGCCTGATAGAACTGGTGGGCCAGATCGACCTGCTCGCGCCAATAGGCCAGAATCGCGGCCTCGTCGAGCTTGGGCCGGGCGCGGATCTGGCGCAGCCACTGGGCGAAATGCATGGCCGGCTTGTCGGGCGCGCGGTCGATCACCAGGGCGTTGGCCATGAAGCCGGCCAGCTGGTAGGAGCGCACGCCGATCAGGCCCAGGAACTCGTTGACCAGCCGCCGGTCAAGGCTCGACCAGGCGAACGTGACGATCTGGAACGGCGCGCCGCCGCGCACCCCGGGCAGCTTGAAGACCATCGCCTCGACCAACTCGGCGTAGGTGAGCAGCCCGCCGGCCCGCCCGGCGGCGGCGATCCGATCCTCCAGCGCGCCCAGCGCCACCGGGTCCTGGTCGGCGTAGCGCCAGCGAATCGCCAGCATCCGTTCCTCAAGCGCGTCCATCATTGACCTCCTTGCCCATCAGGGCGTCAGGGCGGAGCAGGGGACGCTTTGCGTGTTCATCCCGCCGGAGATTGACAGGGTCCCGACGCCGACGACAAATCGCGCGACTGCCCGGTGCTTGCGCGGCGGGCCGGCGCCTGGCGTCCAAACCTCGACAGTCGCCGCCAGCCGCGACGACGCCCCGGCGGTCGCGCTGGCGATCCAAGGCCAGCGGTACACGGCCCGATCCTCCCCGCTGAGCTCGCGCGCCGTTGCGACCTGGAGCGCAGCGTCAGCGGGCCAGCGCGCGGCGACCTGATTATCGGAATCCAGGAGCGCCAGGTCGGTCAGCTTCACGCTCAGCGGCTGGCTGACAACCGAGGAATAGGTGGCGAGGGCGACGGTGAAGGTGAGCGGCTGGCCTTCCTCGACGCAGCTCGCCGACGCCCACAGATTGATCCTCAGCTCCGACTCCGGCAGCTCGGAGCCCTGCTGCTGGCCGAGGCTGGGCATCGATTCGCTGCGCGCCCACATATCGTTATAGCGCAACGACAGGCTGATCGGCGCTACAGGAGCCGGGAACGGCGGCAGGACGCCGGGCACCGCAGGGGCGATCCGATCGGCAATTTCCCGCACATCGCCGCCAATCAGCTCGATCTCGCGGATTTCCTCCGGCAGCAGCGCGCCGTAGCGCCCGAGCGACTCCCGCAGTGACTTGAGCCGGGCGGCGTAGATACGCGCAAGGACGCCAACGTGAAAATCGCCGTGCGGGTCGCGCGCAATCAGATCGGCGGCATGGAGGTCATCCCTATCAAACAGGGCAACGCGATCAAGCTGGAGCCAGGCCGTTTCCAGGCGGTCCGCCGCCAAATCTTTGTCGCCGCGGTCCTGCTCCAGCAGCCACTGCTCCATCAGCAGCGCCGCGCCGTCAAAGCCGGCATAGGCGAAGGTGATCTGCCGGAGCTGGTCGGCCTGCCGCTCCTGCCGCAGCAGGACCAGCTCATCCCGCTGACGGGACAGCAGCGCGGCGGCGACGAACAACAGCGCTGCGGCGGCGCCCAGCGCCCATCGAATCCATCTCATCGAAATCCCTCTCAATCGCTCAGTCGATCAATGCCGAATCTACGCCGGGCGGCTGCGCGGGATGCCGCATCAGGCCAGGGAGGCGTCGATCAGCTCCAGCGCCCTGCCGATGCCGTCTTCGGCGCGAATGGCGGCGCCGAGGCTTTCGGCGCGCTC
>DASWWB010000730.1:0-2049 GCA_036406115.1 Herpetosiphonaceae bacterium | reverse complement strand
TGAGCCAGTTCGCGGCGGTGCCCCGGCCGCTGCTGCGCGATATGCTGCTCAAATACTGCGTGTTCCTGCGGATCGACGCCCGGCCGGTCTTCGAGCACGCCCGCCGGGTCCTGATGGAGCCCGACCGGCGCGAGCGGCCGGTCTACCAGCGCCTCTCCTTCGCGCTGCTGGTCGGGGCGGTGGTGATTCTCATCCTGCTGCCGCTGATGCTGGGCTAGCCGCGCAGGGCGCCGAAGCGCGCCAGGCCCTGCTCGACATCGCGTACCACCGCCACGCCGGCCAGCTCGCGGTCGATGCCGGCCAGCGCCTGGGCCAGCTCGGCCCGCAGGCCGCTCAGCAGGCAGCTCGCGCCTAGCAGCCCCACCGCCCGTACCAGCCGCACCAGCCGCCGCGGCGTCTCGCCCCCCAGCTCGGTCAGCCCGGTCAGGTCCAGCAGCACGTGGCGCACGCGCTGGCGCTCGACCGTGCCCAGCAGGGCGCGCTGGACTAGATCCAGCCGCTCCTGGTCCAGCCTGCCGATCAGCGGCAAAATCAAGACCTGCTGGGAGACGGGGATGAGCGGCGCCGACAGCGCGGCGCGCATCGCCTCCAGCTCGCGGACCAGCCCGCTCTGATTGACGGCGATCGCCAGCATGCTGCCGAGCGTCGTCAGCAGCCGCTCCTCGCGCTCGCCGTACTGGCCGGGCCGGACGCACTGCATGTTGATCACGCCCTCGACCCGCTGGTCGACCAGCATCGGCACGATCATCCAGGAGCGCGGCTGCTTGGCGGGGTCGCCGAACTGCACGTCGGCGCCGAAGTGCGGAAAGCGGGCCGGCAGCTCGTCATAATATTCGGCGAAGCGCACCGGCTGCTGGTGGCGGATGGCCCAGGCGGTCGGCCCGTGCTCGTTGATCGTCCGCGGCGGGTCGATGGGCTGCTCGGCGCCTTCGTCGATCAGGATGGTGTTTTGCAGGCGGTCGCGCCCGGGGGTGAGCAGCGAGATGAAGCCGGCGTCGAACGGCAGCAGCCTGCCGGCCTGATCGAACAGCAGGCGGTAGAGCGGCGCCGCGTCGCTGCCGGCGTGGGTGGCGAGGCCGAACTGGTACAGCACGTCAAGCTCGGTGCGAGCCCGTTCGAGGCGCTGCTCGTCGGTGAGGGCGGATTCGATCATAGGCACCTCTACATCAGGCGGCGCAGCAGCGCCAGGCCGCCGGCCAGATCGCGGGCGGTGGCGATCGCCGCCAGGTCCGTGCCCGCCCGCACCAGCTCCTGGATCAGCTCGGGGCGCATGCCGATTACCACGCTGCGGGCGCCGAGCAAGGCGATCGCCCGGAACATCACCGTGATGGCGCGGATGGTGTGGGGATCGAAGCTGGTGATGCCGCTGGCGTCGAGCAAGACGCCGCCGGCCGCCCGCTCGCCGATCGCCGCCAGCAGCCGCTCGGTCAGGCTCTCCCAGCGCGGCTGGTCCAGCACGCCGACCAGCGGCACCACCAGCAGCTCGCCCGACAGCGGGATGATCGGGATCTCCAGGTCCTCGACCGCCCGCTCCAGGGCCGCGATCAGCCGGCTGTTCTCCAGCGCCACCGCCAGCGGGTTGGCCAGGACCTGGAGCAGCTGTTGCTCGGCGGGTCCGTACAGCCCGGCCTCGGCGCTCTGGATGTTGATCAGCCCCACGACGGCGCCGCCAAGCAGCAGCGGCACGGTGATCCAGGCTCTGGTCGGCGCGTCGTCCACGCCGAAGACCTGGGGCCGGGCGGTGGGGAAGCGCTGCGCCACCTCGGCGTCGAAATCGTCGAAGACCAGGGGCCGGCGGTTGCGCAGCACCCAGGCGACCAGCGGCGATTGGCGGTGGTCCCACGCCTCGCTGCCGAATTCTTCGAGGCCGCGATCGACGAGATAGATGGTGTGCATGCGGTCGGCGGCCTCGTCGTATTGCTCGATGTAGCCGGCGCTGAAGGGCACAGCAGGCTGGAGGGCCTGGAAAATGGTTCGGCAGAGCGCGATCGGCTCGCGCGGCACCAGCACGGCCCGGGCGATGACATGGATGGCGTCCAGCGCGCGCTC
>DASWWB010000729.1:0-1583 GCA_036406115.1 Herpetosiphonaceae bacterium | reverse complement strand
GCCAATGACAAGCCAGCTCCCTGTTCTCTTGGAAATCGGCCCCAAAGGCAAAAAGGTCGTGGCCGTGGCCCCGGGCTGGCCCGGGCTTGCGCGCGGGGCGTCGTCCGCCGAAGCCGCCGTCGAGCGCATCCGCGCCTACCTGCCGCGCTATGCGCCGGTGGCGGCGCTGGCAGGCCTGGATGCCGATTTCGCGGCGATCGGCGACGTGGGGGCGGCGGGCGAGTATCCGGGCACCGGCTCGACGGATTTCTGGGGCATCTCGTTCGCATTTTCGGAGATCGATCATCAGCCGATGGACAACGAGACGCTGGGGCGCCACCTTGCGCTCATGCGCGCCAGCTGGGCTTTTTTCGACACCGTCCGCGGCCGCGTGTCGGCCGAGCTGCGGCGCGGGCCGCGCGGCGGCGGGCGCGACCGGGACAAGGTTGTCAGGCACACGCTGGGCGTTGAGCTGGATTGGGCGAGCGGGATCGGCGTGGCGGCCTCGCTGGATGATCTGCTGGCCGGCGAAGGGCTGGCGGCGTATCGCGACAGCTACTGCGCCGCCATTCGGACCTTGCATGCCGAGGGGCGGATGGCCAAAAAATGGCCGCTCCGCTATTTGATCCGCCACACCGCGTTTCACACGCTCGATCATGCCTGGGAGATGGAAGACAAGGACCTGACGCAGGCGCCGGCGTGAGGCGACAGGCGGCGCGGCGACCGGGGCCCCAAGCAGTGAAAGGAGCGGGAATGGCGGGAAAAAACCAAGCGCAGGCGGCCGAAGTCCTGGGCCAGCGGGCGCTGAATCGCGCGCTGCTCGCCCGGCAGCTGCTGCTGGAGCGCGCGGAGCTGCCGGCGCTGGCGGCGATCGAGCGGCTGGCCGGCATGCAGGCCCAGGCCCCGGATCCGCCCTACGTCGGGCTGTGGACGCGGCTGGCGGGATTCGAGGCCGGCGAGCTATCGGGGCTGATCAGGGAGCGCCGGGCGGTGCGCATCGCGCTGATGCGCTCGACAATCCATCTGGTCTCAGACGAGGACTGCCTGCTGTTCCGGCCGCTGCTTCAGCCGGTGCTGGAGCGCGGGCTGCGCGGCACCTACGGCCGCCAGCTGGCGGGGCTGGAGCCGGCGGAGGTCGCCGCCGCCGCCAGGCCGCTGGTCGAGGAGCAGCCGCGCACGTTCCAGGAGCTGGGGACGCTGCTGAAGGAGCGCTGGCCGGAGCGCGACGCCCATGCCCTGGGCCAGGCGGCCCGCTGCTGGCTGCCGCTGGTCCAGGTCCCGCCGCGCGGCCTGTGGGGCGAAAGCGGACCCGCCGCCCATCTCTGGGCCGAGCGCTGGCTGGGCCGCCCGCTCGAAGCCGACCCGCCGCCCGAACGGCTCATCCTGCGCTACCTGGCGGCCTTCGGGCCGGCCAGCGTCGCCGACATCCAGAAATGGTCGGGGCTGACAGGTTTGCGCCAACCTGTCGAAGCGCTGCGCCCGCGCCTGGCGGTCTTCCGCGACGAACGCGGCCGCGAGTTGTTCGATCTGCCCGAGGCGCCCAGGCCGGATCCCGCGACGCCGGCGCCGGCCCGCTTCCTGCCCGAGTTCGACAACACGCTGCT
>DASWWB010000728.1:0-14875 GCA_036406115.1 Herpetosiphonaceae bacterium | reverse complement strand
CAGGCGCGCGGCCTCGGCGCGGTCGCGCAGCAGGCCCAGCACGGCCTGGGCGAACTCGGCGGGCGCGTCGGCCAGCAGGCAGTGCTCGCCGTGGCGCAGCCCCTCGACGCCATCGGCGCCCATCGCGGTAGAGACGAGCGGCGTCTCGGCCGCCAGCGCCTCCAGCAGCTTGAGCCGCACGCCGCCGCCCATGCGCATCGGCAGCACATAGACCGCCGCCTCGGCGAACGAGGGCCGCACGTCCGGCACGGCGCCGGTCACCTCGACGACGCCGGGCCGGGCCAGGGCCAGCACCGCCGGCGCCGGCGAGCGGCCGACAATCCGCAGCCTGGCTCCCGGCCGCTCGCGCCGGATCAGCGGCAGCACCTCGCGGACAAACCAGATCAGCGCGTCGATGTTGGGGCGGAAATCAAGCGTGCCGGTGAACAGCAGCAGATCGGGATCGATCGCGCGCTCCTGGGGCGGGGCGAAATAGGCGGTGTCGACGCCGTTGGGGATGACGGGGAAATCCTCGCCGGGAGCCCTCCGGGCATCCAGCCGCCGCAGGGCCGCCGCGTCCTCGCGCGAGACAACGAAGATTTGATCGAGCCGGCGGCTGAGGGAGCGCTCGTAGGCCGCGAGCTTGCGCCACTGGATGAGCGAGTAGAGGGCGGCGTGGGCGCGGCGCGGCGCGCGCAGATCGGTGAGCGCGGCCCGGCGCTGGAGCAGGTACTCGGCGTTCCACTCGTCGAGCGCGGCCCAGGCCCCGTGGCGGCGGGCCAGCAGCGCGCCGGCGGCCATCTCGATGCTTTCGGCCTGGACCACGTCGAACGGCACCTCCCGCAGGAGATTGAGCAGCGCGGCGCGGTAGCCGGCGATCGGGGCGCGCAGGGCCATGTCCGGCAGCGGCGAGAGCAGCGTCGACGCCGCCCGCTCGGCCAGGCTGCGCCGCGGCGCCGGCGCCAGCGTCAGATGGCACCACTCGGCCAGCGGCTGGGCGGCGGCGACAGCCTCCGGCCCGGACGCCAGGCTCAGGCACCAGACCTCGTGGCGCTTGCTCAGCTGGCGGATCAGCTGGTACATGCGCTGGACGCCCCCGCCGTGGGGCGGATAGGCCGGATAGGGCGTCAGAAACAGGATGCGCATCACAGCCTCGGCACGACAAGCAGCGCCGCCACTGCCAGCGCGCCCATGGCGGCGATCAGCACGGCGGCGGCGGCGACATCTTTGGCCCGCTTGGCCAGCGGGTGCGGCGCCGGCGACACCAGGTCGACCACCGCCTCGATCGCGGTGTTGACCGCCTCCAGCGCCAGCACCAGCGCGCAGACCACGGCGACCGCCAGCCACTCGCCGCGCTCCAGCCGCAGCTGCCAGCCGGCGACGAGCACCACGGCGACCGCCAGCACATGGACCCGGGCGTTGCGCTGGGTGCGGACCAGCGTCCCCAGGCCGACGAAGGCGTAGCCGAACGAGCGGATAAACGCGACCAGCGACCGCATCAGGCGGCGTCGGGCGGCTCGGCGTCGCGGGTGATGCCGAGCTTGCTCAGGGCGGCCTCCTCGCGCTGGCGCATCGCGGCGGCCTCCTCCTCGGTCTCGTGGTCGAAACCCAGCAGGTGCAGCGCGCCGTGGGCGACCAGGTAGCACAGCTCGCGGCGGCGCGAGTGGCCGTACTCGGCGGCCTGGGCCACCACCCGCGGGTAGGAGATCGCCAGGTCGCCCAGGTAGCGGGCGTCGCCGTCCTCGTCGCCGCCGTCGCCGGCCCCGTCAAGCTCCGGCTCGATCAGGTCATCGCCGCTTTCATCGCCGTCGCCGTCCTCATCATCCTCGTAGACCAGCCCGTCGTCGTCGTAGTCGCCGAAAGACAGCACGTCGGTCGGCGCGTCGACGCCGCGATAGGAGCGGTTCAGCTCGTGCAGCTCCTCGTCGGTCGTGATCCGAATCGCCAGCTCCCAGGCGCCGGCGGCCTGCTCGTCGGCCAGCACCTGGGCCACCACCTGCTCCAGCAGGCTGGTGTCCAGCTCCGCGCCCGGCACCGTGATTTCGACCGACACCGCGACCCGCAATGGCTCGCTCATCATAAACCTCACACCTTCATATCTTTAGTCAATTTGGGATAGACGACCCGGGGGTGGTAGATGCCCTGGAGCGTCTTGACGAACGAGCGGCGGATGATCTGCAAGTCGCGCAGGGTCAGCGGCGACTCGTCGAGCTGGCCGCTGGCCAGGCGCATATCGATGATCTGATCAACCACCTGGCGGATCGTCTGCCCGGCGACCTTGCCCGGGGCGTCGCTGTGCTCGTCGCGCTCGGGGATGAGCTGCTGGGCCTGCTCGCGGGAGCGCACCGTCGCCTCGACGCCGTCGGCCAGCATCATGATCGCCGTTTCCTTGGTCTGCGGCCGGGGGCCGGGATAGGAATAATCATTGATATCGACCGCGTCGTTGGACTGGAGCGCCAGCTGATAGAAATAGCGGATCACATCAGTGCCGTGGTGCTGGAGGATGAAATCGACGATCACCTCGGGCATGCCGTGCTTGCGAGCCAGCTTGGCGCCCTCGATCACATGGTCGGCGATCAGCTCGGCGCTGGTCTTGGGATCGAGATCGGCGTGGACATTCGAGCGGTCGTACTGGTTGTCGGTGAAAAAATAGGGCCGCAGCATCTTGCCGACATCGTGGTAGTAGGCGCCGACGCGGGCCAGCAGCGGGTCGGCGCCGATCTGCTCGGCGGCCTGCTCGGCCAGGTTGCTGACCACCACCGAGTGATGGTAGGTGCCGGGGGCCTCCTGCATCAGGCGGCGCAGCAGCGGCTGGTTGGGATGGGCCAGCTCCAGCAGCTGCATGGGCGTGACGATCCCGGCGGCCCGCCCGAGCAGATTGATCGCCCCCAGCGAGAGCAGCGCCGAGAAGACGCCGTTGATCGTGCTGAGCAGCAGCAGCATGCCCAGCTGATCCCAGCGCCAGACCGTGTTGCGGGCCAGCTCCCAGACCAGCGAGGTCAGGAAGACCGCCGCCGTGATCCAGCCGCCGGCCTGCAAAAAGGTCAGCATGCGATCGGCCCGGCGCACGCCGTAGACGCCGCCCAGCGCGCCGGCCAGGCTGATCAGCGCCAGCGGATAGGCGCCGTCGCCGACAAAGCCAAGCAGCAGCGCCACCAGCGCCGCACCGACCAGCGCCAGCGAGCCCTCGAACAGCGCGGCGAGCGGGATGGCGACCAGCGCCAGCGGGAAAGCCTCGGGGAAGGTCAGCCAGGTGCGGATGCTGACCCGGCCGGCCAGCACCGCCATCGCGATCACGATCCCGATCACCAGCAGCGCCCGGCCGCGCGGAATCAGCTGCGGCGCGTAGAGCGCCAGGTACAGCCCCATGCCCATCGCCGCCAGCACCGCCAGCAGCAGGCGGGCCAGAACCGCGTTCAGCCCCAGCGAGGGCGTGATAATCCCCAGCCTGACCAGCTTCTCGAACTGCTCAGGCGTCAGGCGGTCGCCCTGGCGCACGATATTCTCGCCGGCGGCGATCGTGACCTGGACCGGCGCCACCGCCGCCCGGGCCTCGGCCTGGCGCTGCTCGGTGGCCTCAGCGTTGAGCGACCGGTTGACCTGGAGCGTGTGTTCGACGAAGTAGCGCACGGCCTCGCGCTGGCCGTTGGCGAGATTGGAGGGCAGGTTGTAGGGGAGGTAGCGGGTCTTGATCTCGCGCAGCGTCGGCTCGTCGATCGCGAAATTATGGGTGCTGACGACCTTGTCGTAGAGCGCGTTGGACTGATCGCGGACGCGCTGCCACTCATCGTCGGGCCAGGCCAGCAGCTCCACCGCCAGCGTCGGCGAGATCGGGATCAGCGGGATCTCGACCAGCTGGGTGGCGCGCTGGTCGGCGGAGAGGCTGGGATTGTCGCGGACATCCTCGATCGTGGCGAAGATCGTCTGGAGCTGCTGGCGCTGCTGCTTGGGAATCTCCAGGTTCTCATCGT
This sequence comes from Herpetosiphonaceae bacterium, assembly GCA_036406115.1. Taxonomy (GTDB): domain Bacteria; phylum Chloroflexota; class Chloroflexia; order Chloroflexales; family Herpetosiphonaceae; genus DASWWB01. The sequence goes on along the minus strand of DASWWB010000728.1, from coordinate 10,925 downwards.
AGACGAGGTTGGCGGGGTCGTTGGCGGCGTTGCGGCGGGCGTATTCGGTGAGGGTGCTGCTCTCGAACGAGAGATCGCGGGGGGCGTTGATATCGCGCGGGCTGGGGCTGCCGATCACCATATCCTGGCCGCCGCCGAAGCGAAGGGTCAGGATGAGGGCCAGGGTGGTCGCCAGGAAGCCGCCGAACGCCACCAGGGTCCAGCGGGTCTGGCGACCGAAGCGCCCGGCCAGGAACTCACCAACGCTACGCCACAGGCCGGCCATAGCGCCCTAGGCCGTCAGCAATTCGCGCGCGACCTGGTTGAGCGTGCGGCCCTCGGCCTGGCCCTTGAAGCGGCTCATCAGGACCGGCATCAGCTTGGAGAGATCGCCGGGGCCGGTGGCGCCGACTTCGGCGATCACCGCCGCGACCAGGGGCCGCAGGGCGTCGGCGCCCATCAGCTTGGGCAGATAGGCCTCCAGCAGCGCCAGCTCGCGCTCCTCGGGCTCCGCCAAATCGGGGCGCTTGGCGGCGTGATAGGACTCGGCGGCGTCGCGGCGGCGCTTGGCCTCCTTCTGGAGCACCTTCAGCGCCTCGTCCTCATCAAGATCGCGGCCCAGGTCGATCCGGGCGTTCTTGATCGACGCCAGCGCCATGCGGATCGTATCGAGCCGCTGCTGGTCCTTGGCGCGCATCGCCTCTTTCATATCGTTGGTGAGCTGTTCGACAATCGCCATAGTCTCCTCCTTGGGGCTCTCGCAACAATCGCCGCAACCGGTGTTGCACCAGATGCGGCGATTGGGAGTGTCTGTCGGACGTACGGTGCTAGGCTGTGCCTTCGCGGGCCATTTTTTGCAGCTTGCGAATGCGCGCCGCCTCTTTGCGCTTGCGCTTGACGCTGGGCTTCTCGTAATGCTCCCGGCGTCGCGCCTCGGTCAAAATGCCGTCCGCTTGCACAGCTTTGTTAAACCGACGCAGTGCTTTTTCGATTGACTCATTTGAATCAACAGAAACACTTGCCACAGAATTCACCCCCGGCGATGGGCAGGATTTTAGGCTGAGAGAGTTCTCAGGTGTGCCGGCCATTATACCGCGAAACGGGGGGGTGTCAATTTGGCGGGGAGTCGTCAGCTATCAGTCGTCAGTCGTCAGGGGCGTGCGCGGTGCTGCGGCGCCGGCTGGCGCTGCTCTATTCATGGCAGCGCTACGGCGGATGCATGCCGCCCAATAACAATCCACCCTGACGACTGACGACTGACGACTGGTCAATCCCGCCCCGCCGCCCCGCCAATCGCCACCTCGATCGCGGTGCGCAGGTCGGCGTAGGTGGCGAGAGATTGGAGATTGACGTTCTGGCTGACCATGAGCCGGGCCATCTCGGCCGAGATGCCGGCGAGGGCGGCTTTGGCGCCCAGCAGCTCGACGGCCTGCATGGTTTCGATCAGCCTGGCGACGATCGCGGCGTCGACAGTCGCCAGCCCGGTGATGTCGAGGATCGCCATGCGGGCGCGCTGGCGGGCCACGCCTTCGAGCAGCGTGGCGGTCAGCGCCCGGGCGCGCTCAGCGTCGAGGTGGCCGAGGATCGGCAGCACGACCACGCCCTCCAGCACCGGCAGCAGCGGCGTCGTCAGCTGCTGGACGGTCGAGACCAGCCGGCCCTGGGCTTCCAGGCTGGCCTCAAGCTCGGCGGTGCGCTGCTCGATCGCCGCGCGCTGGCCGCGCAGGTTGGCGATCATGGCCCCGAACGAGCGCTGGAGGCCGCCGATCTCATCGTCGCTGGTGACCGCCACCTCCTGGTCGAGCTGGCCGCCGGCCACCGCGTCCGCCTGGGCCGCCAGCGCCCCCAGCGGACGGGCGACCCGCGTCCGCAGCCACCAGATGGAGATCAGCATGATCACTGCGAACATCGTCAGCACGACCGGGGCGGTGTACTGCGCCCGGGAGGTGCCGGCGGTCAGCTCCTCGCGGGCCTGCGCGATCGTCCGGTCGGTGAGAACGGTCGTGTCGGCGCTGAGCTGCGTCGCCTCTTCCTCCAGCTCCTCCAGCTCCTCCAGCACGGCGGCGAGGGCCGGATTGCCGGCCTGGCCGGCCAGCGGGCGCGCTGTGGCCAGCAAACCCTCCAGGCGGCTGAACAGCGCTTGGCGGCGCTGCTGGAGCAGGCGATCCTCGGCATTGAAGGCTGGATCGAATTGGTCGCCGCTCTCCTCCTCGCCCAGCGTCGCCAAATCGGCGCGCAAGGCAACCAGCGTCTGGTCAAGATCAGCGAGCGCGTCGGCGGCTGTCGGCCGATCCAGCTCGTGGATCTCGGCGATGCCATGTTGGATATGGATGAGAAAGCTGCCGCTCGCGTCGATCTGCCCAAGCACATGATCAGTCACATGGTGGCTGTTGCCACGCAGCGTGGTCAGGTTGCGGATGGCGTTGACGACGCCGAAGGCCAGGACGAGCAGGAAAGGAATGCTGATCGCGGTGACTTTGCTAACCAGGCTGCGCGGCATGATGCGGCTCCTTGTTGGAGTGGTCAGGGCTATTGTACTTGAGCCGTCGGGAACCGCAAGGGCGGATGCAGGGAGGGGGCCAGGGATCAGGGATCAGGCCGGACTGCGAGACGACGAGCGCCGCCCGGCATCCGCGACGTCCCTTCGGCTAATCAACCCCTGCCCCCTGACCCCTGATCCCTGACCCCCGGTCCCCGATCCCCAGTCCCCGAAAACTACCCCTTCGCCGGTTTGACGATCGCCAGGCCCAGCTCGCGGAGCTGCTTCTCGTCGACGGGCGAGGGCGCGTTCATCATCAAATCCTCGGCGCGCTGGGTCTTGGGGAAGGCCACCACATCGCGGATGTTGTCGGTGTCCGCCAGCAGCATCACCAGCCGATCGATGCCGGGAGCAATGCCGCCGTGGGGCGGCGCGCCGTACTCGAAGGCCTCCAGCATATGGCCGAAGCGCTCCTGGATCTCCTCGGCCGAGTAGGGCAGGCGCTCGAACAGCCGCTGCTGGATCTCGCGGTCGTGGATGCGGATCGAGCCGGAGGCCAGCTCGTAGCCGTTGGCGACCAAGTCGTAGGCGGCGGCGCGGACCTCGGCCAGCTCGTTGCGGGCCAGCTTCTCCACGTCGTCGGGGTTGACCATGCAGAACGGGTGGTGCATCGCGTCCCAGTTCTGGGCTTCTTCGTTCCACTCGAACATCGGGAAATCGACGACCCAGGCGAAGGCGATGTGATTGGCGTCGGCCAGCTTGAGGCGGCGGGCCATCTCGCGGCGGACCTTGTCGAGCGAGGCGGCGACAACGTGCGGCTGGTCGGCGACGAAGACCAGCAGGTCGCCCGGCTCGGCCTGGGCGGCGGCGCGCACGGCCTGGAGCTGCTCGGCGTCGAAGAACTTGGCGATCGGCGAGCGGACGGCGCCGTCGGCCTCGAATGCCATCCAGGCCATGCCCTTGGCGCCGCCGATCTTGGCGACCTCTTGCAGCTCGTCGACCTGCTTGCGCGAGTAGGTGCCGCAGCCGGGCAGCCTGATGGCCTTGACCCGCCCGCCGGCGGCCAGCGCGTCGGCGAAGACGCCGAACGACGCGCCGGCGACGGCAGCCGCCATGTCGATCAGCTCCAGGCCGTAGCGCAGGTCGGGCTTGTCGGAGCCGAAGCGCTCGATCGCCTCGTGGTAGGAGAGGCGCGGGAAGGGCGAGATGATCCGCTTGTGCGGCACCACCTCGGCGACCAGGGCGGTCATCAGCCCCTCGATCACCGCCAGCACATCATCTTGCTCGACAAAGCTCATCTCGACATCGAGCTGGGTGAACTCGGGCTGGCGGTCGGCGCGCAGGTCCTCGTCGCGCATGCAGCGGGCGATCTGGAAATACTTGTCGATGCCGGCGACCATCAATAGCTGCTTGAGCTGCTGCGGCGACTGGGGCAGCGCGTAGAACTCGCCGGGATGGACGCGGCTCGGCACCAGGTAGTCGCGGGCGCCCTCGGGCGTGCTTTTCATCAGGATGGGCGTCTCGATCTCCCAAAAGCCCTGGGCGGTCATCCAATCGCGGATGAACTTGACGGCGCGCTGGCGCAAATCCATGATCGACTGGAGCCGCTCGCGGCGCAGATCGATGTAGCGGTACTTCAGGCGCAGCGCCTCGTCCTCGCCGCCGTCGCGGTTGACCAGCAGCGGCGGCGTCTTGGCGGCGTTGAGCACTTTGGCGGCCGTCACCTCGACCTCGATCTGGCCCGTCGCCAGGTTGGCGTTCGCGGCGCCCTCAATCCGCGGCCGGACCCGGCCGGAGACCTGGACAACATACTCGGAGCGGGCGGCGTCAAGCACGGCCCGGGCCTCCGGGTTGGTGGCCGGGTCGACGACGACCTGGGTCAGGCCGTAGCGGTCGCGCAGGTCGATGAACAGGATGGGGCCGTGGTCGCGGCGGCGATGCACCCAGCCGGCCAGCGTGACCGATTGGTCAATGTGATCGCGGCGCAGCTCGCCGCAGGTGTGTGTACGGAGCATGCAGATAGTCTCCTCGCGTGGACGTTCAAGGGCAAGGCAGCGTCGCGCTTGCAGGTCGGCGGCGCATTTTAACATAGGCGGCGGGGGATTGTCGAAACAGGACAAGAGTCGTCAGTCGTCAGGCTCGCCGCCGCAAGGGCCGTGACTGAGCCTATCGATTATCGATATTAGATTGTTTCGATGCGACCAACCGCAGCCTTGGTCTGTCCGCCCCTGACGACTGACGACTGACGACTCGTTTGATACACTTCCCCCGAACCCTACAACGCCACGGAGGCTGCCCATGGACTATCGAACCACGCTCGATAAGCGGCTGGCGGACCGGCGCGACGGCTGGATGGACGTGCGGACGCGCCTGCTGCACTTCGCGCTGATCACCTATGCGCTGCCGGCGGAGCGGCTGGCCCGCCATATCCCCGCCGACCGCTTCGAGATCCCGACCTGGCAGATCGGCGGCCGGCCCATGGCCCTGCTCAGCGCCGTGCCCTTCTACGACGCCGATTTCCATTTCCCGCGCATCGCCCCCTGGCTCAAGTTCGGCTTCGGCCAGACCAACCACCGCGCCTACGTGATCGACCGCCGGACCGGCGAGCACTGCGTCTGGTTTTTCGGCACCACCCTGGGCTCGCCGGTGGTCCACATCGCCCGCCAGCTCTGGCGCATCCCCTGGCACCCGGCCCGCTACGAGCTTGAGTGCCGCTACGACGCCGCCGCCCGACGCTACGACCGCTACGCCTACCGGATCGACTCGGCCTGGGGCGGGGCGCGGATCGACCTGGCGGACAGCGGCGCGCCGGCCGGCCTGGCCGAGGGCTTCGCCAGCGCCGACGAGATGCAGCTGGTGCTGACCCACCCGATCACCGGCTTTTTCCACCGGCTCGACGGCAAGCTCGGCACCTACGCCGTCTGGCACAAGGAATTGACCGGCACCCGGGCCGAGGCCCGCGACCTCCACTTCAGCCTCTACGAGCGGCTCGGCCTGCTAAGCGCCGAGGAGATGCGCCATCCCTACTCGGCCATCATCTGCCCGGAGATCGAGTTCCACGTCTATCTGCCGCCGCGGCTGGCCTGACCAGCCGGCAAGCACTGCGGCGGGCGGCTCCATCGCCTGGCCGGCGCGCGGCGATTCCGGCCGCCGCCAGGACGATCAGCCCAGCGCGGCCACGTCGCGCAGGCCGGGATCCTCGCCCAGCCGCCAGCGCCGCAGGGCGTCAAGCTCGGCCAGATAGGGCCGCACCGCCGCCGCGCCGGCCTCGATCCCAGGATCGGGCAGGCGGATCTCGGCCATGCTGATCGCGTGGACCTCGGGGCTGATCAGCAGGTCGGGCGGCGTCTCGCGCAGGCGGGCGACCGTCATTTCGTGCAGCATAATGTTGATCGCGCGCTCGGCCAGCTCCAGTTGCGTGAGCGGCGCCCAGCGGCGCAGCGAGAGGAAGCCGGCCTCGCGCGGATCGGTGACGCCCCAGGCGTTGAACTCGCCGAACAGATCGACCGCGATCACCCGCTCGGCGCCCAGCCGCCGCGCCACATCGACCGGCAGATTGTTGCGGATCCCGCCGTCGACCAAAATCTGCTCGCCGCCGCGATTGGGCGGGAAGATCCCCGGCACCGCCGCGCTAGCCAGCGCCGCCTCGACCAGCGAGCCGCGGGTCAGCGTCACCTCGCGGCCGGTCACCAGGTCGACCGCCACCGCCGCGTAGGCGATCGGCAGCTCCTCGATCCGCCGGTCGCCCAGGATGCCGTACAGAATATCCGCCAGCTTGCCGGCGCCGATCAGGCCCCAGCGCTCGGGATCGAAGCCCAGCAGGCGCCGCACCGGCGTGGCGCGGAAGGCCTCCTCGGCGACGCCAAGCGGCACCCGGGCCGCCGCCAGCGCTCCCACGATCGCGCCGATGCTCGTCCCGGCGATCACATCGACCTCCACTCCGAGCCCCTCCAGCTCCGCCAGCACGCCCAGGTGCGCGATCCCCTTCACCCCGCCGCCGCCCAGCGCCAGGCCGAGTTTGCGCGTTGCCATCATCAGGCTCTCCTTATGTTTATGATGCAGTGTGTTATATCACAATTCAAGGGGTCGGGGATCAGGGGTCAGGCCGGACTTCGACGTGGCGGATGCTGCCGGGCCGCCGCTCCAGGTTTCGGGGCCGGCCCTGACCCCTGATCCCCGACCCCTGCTATAATTGCCGCCAAACCGAACAAACCATCACTATGCGAGGAGCTTCATGTCCAACGAGTATCGTGTTGAGAAAGATTCGCTCGGCGAGGTGCAGGTGCCGGCGTGGGCCCTGTACGGCGCGCAAACTCAGCGGGCGGTGCAGAATTTCCCGATCAGCGGGCTCAAGCAGTACCCGGCCTTCATCTGGTCGATGGCGGTGATCAAAAAGGCCGCCGCCCTGGTCCACCGCGACCTTGAGCTGATGGACGCGCCGATGGCGGGGGCGATCGTCGAGGCCGCCGACGAAGTGATCGCGGGCAAGCTCAACGATCATTTCGTCGTCGATCCGTTCCAGGCCGGCGCCGGCACCTCCCACAACATGAACATCAACGAAGTGATCTCCAACCGGGCCAACCAGATCCTCGGCTTCGACATCAGCGCCAAGGACAAGCCCGTCAACCCCAACGATCACGTCAACATGGCCCAGAGCACCAACGACACCATCCCGACCGCCCTCCGCCTCGGCAGCCTCTGGCGGCTCGATGAGCTGCTGGGCGTCGTCGAGGGGCTGGCGGACGCGCTGGGCGCCAAGGCCAAAGAGTTCGATCATATCGTCAAATCGGGCCGCACCCACCTCCAGGACGCGGTGCCGGTGCGGCTGGGCCAGGAGTTCGGCGCCTACGCCAAGGCCGTCCGCCGCGACGCCGAGCGCATCCGCCTGGCCGGCGACCGGCTGCGCGAGCTGGGCATCGGCGGCACCGCCACCGGCTCCGGCCTCAACGCCCACCCCGAGTACCACAGCCGGATGGTCAAGAAGCTGGCCGAGCTGACCGGGCTGGAGCTGCGCGAGTCCGACGATCTGTTCGAGCGGATGCAGAGCCTGGCCGACGCCGCCGATTTCTCGGCCAGCCTGCGCACGCTCTGCGTCACCCTGACCCGCGTCGCCAACGATTTCCGCATGCTCTCGTCCGGCCCGGCCACCGGCCTCGACGAGATCCGCCTGCCCGCCGTGCAGCCAGGCTCGTCGATCATGCCGGGCAAGGTCAATCCGGTGCTGGCCGAGATGCTCAACCAGGCCTGCTTCCACATCCAGGGCAACGACCTGACGGTCTCGCTCTGCGCCCAGGCCGGCCAGCTGGAGCTGAACGTGATGATGCCGATCGTCGGCTACAATCTGTTCCAGTCGATGGATGTGCTGATCGGGGCGGTCAAGGCCTTCACCGAGAAGTGCGTCGTGGGGCTGAAGGCCAACGAGGAGAAGGCGACCGGCTGGCTGGCCAAAAACGCCATCCTGGTCACGGCGCTGAACCCGACGATCGGCTACCTCAAGGGCGCCGAAGTGGCCAAGGAAGCCATGGCCACCAACCGCTCGATCCGCGAGGTCGTGATCGAGAAGGGCTACCTGACCGCCGAGCAGGCCGACGAGCTGCTGGATGTCCGCGCCATGACCGAGGGCGGGATCTTCGGCGGCGGCGGCGCTGGCGGCTAGCGCCGGGCAGCAAAAAGGCGGGCCGCGCCATGCGGCCCGCCGATTGTTTATCGGGCTAGAAAAAGATGCGGAACGGCAGCGTCAGCAGGAAGCACATCAGCGGGATGGCGACGAAGAACACCAGCAGCAGCACCAGCGGCGTCGCCGCCCGCCTGCCGCCGGCGTCCGGCATGATCAGCCAGGCCAGCAGATAGGCGACCACGCCGGAGCCGAAGAACAGCGACCCCACCACCCACAGGACGCGGACAATCGTGGCGTCCATCCCGAAGTAGCGACCCAGGCCGGCGCAAACCCCGGCCAGAATGCGCTGATCGTCCGGCCGGTAGAGGCTGTTGGACCGTTGCGGCGAGTTATACATGGTGGGTGTCTCCTCTTGATTACAGTATCGCATTCGCATCAGCTCTGACGCAGGGCTGGGCGGCGAAGTTGCACGAGGTGATTCATGAGTGCCCGCGAGTCCACGATCAACCTGGCGCCGCGCCGCCGACGCCCCCTCTGGCTGCGCGCGATCGGCTGGTTCCTGCTGCTGATGTTCGTGCTGGCGCTGCTGGCGTTCGGCGGCGGCTACGTCTATTTCCGCCAATCGCTGCCCCAGATCGACGGCAGCGCCACCGTCCCCGGCCTGCGCGCCCCGGTCGAGGTGATCCGCGACCGCGACGGCGTGCCCCACATCTACGCCCAGAGCGATCTCGACGCGCTGTTCGCCATCGGCTACGTCCACGCCCAGGACCGGCTCTGGCAGATGGAATTGCAGCGGCGGATCGGCCGCGCCACGCTCTCCGAAGTCCTCGGCGAGCCGGCGCTCAGCACCGACCGCTTCCTGCGCACGCTGGGCGTCTACCGCGCCGCAGCCAGCGCCTACCAGGCCCTCGACGCCGACACCAAAACCAAGCTCGAAGCCTATGTCGCCGGCGTCAACGGCTTTCTCGCCACCCACAGCGGCTCCGATTTCCCGCCTGAGTGGACGCTGCTCGGCGTCGAGCCCGAGCCCTGGACGCCCGAGGACGTGCTGGCCTGGGCCAAGATGATGGCCTGGGACCTGGGCGGCAACTGGAGCACCGAGCTGCTGCGCGCCGATCTCGTGGCCCAGGTCGGCCCCGAGCGCGCCGCCGAGCTGCTGCCCGACTATCCCGAGGCCGGCGCCACGATCCTCCAGGCCGGCGGGACGGCCCCGGTCGGCGCGCTGCTGGCCCTGGCCGACCAGGTGCGCGACGATCTCGGGGGCATGGGCACCGGAATCCTCGGCGGCGCCGGCTCCAACAACTGGGTCGTCGGCGGCGCCCGCACGGTCTCCGGCAAGCCGCTGCTGGCCGACGACCCGCACCTGGCCTTCAAGACGCCCTCGATCTGGTACCTGGCCGAGATCAAGGGCGATCGCATGCACTCGATCGGCGCCACGATCCCCGGGCTGCCCGGCGTGATTATCGGCCACAACGGCAACATCGCCTGGGGCGTGACCAATCTCGGCCCCGATGTCCAGGATTTGTATCGCGAAAAACTCGATCCCACCGGCACGATGGCCGAGTACGACGGCAAGATGGAGCCGCTGACGATCATCACCGAGACGCTGCGGGTCAAGGACAAGGGCGAGCTTGACCTGCGGGTCCGCATCTCGCGCCACGGCCCGCTGATCACCGACGCGCTCAACGCCAACAGCGCCGACCCCGACATCGACGAGGAGGAGCGCTCGCCGCAGCGCGAGGCCATGGCGTTCCGCTGGACCGCGCTCGACCCGACCGACACCACGATCAAGGCCTATTTCGATCTCAACCTGGCCACCAACTGGGATGAGTTCAGGACGGCGCTGCGGCCGTATGTCGCGCCCTCGCAGAATTTCGTCTTCGCCGACACGGCGGGCAACATCGGCTACTACGCCCCCGGCAACATCCCCATCCGCGCCGGCGGCGAGGGGCTGCTGCCCGCCGAGGGCTGGAGCCCCGCCAGCGAGTGGACCGGCTTCATCCCGTTCGATGAGCTGCCGCACGCCTACAATCCGCCCGAGGGCTACGTCGTGACCGCCAACAACCGGGCGGTGCCGGACGGCTACCCCCATTTCCTGGGCCGCGAGTGGGCCGCGCCCTACCGCGCCGAGCGCATCACCGAGCTGATCACCGCCACCGAGAAGCTCTCGCTCGACGATATGGGCCGCATCCAGGCCGATCAGCACTCGCTCTACGCCGAGCGGCTGTTGCCCATCCTGCTCAAGCAGACCAAGCCCGCCGACGACCGCCAGCGCCAGGCGCTCGACCTGCTGGCCAAGTGGGACTACAACGTGCGCGGCGACAGCCCGGCGGCGGCGATTTTCGAGGTCTGGGCCTACTATCTGCCGGCGCCGATCCTGGCCGACGACCTCGACGCCCGGCTGCTCAAATCCTACGCCGGCCGGCGCTCGTCGCTCGACCTGTTCCTGCCCGCCGCGCTCGAAAATCCCGCCAGCCCCTGGTGCGACGACACCACAACCCCCACGGCGGAAGATTGCGCCTCGCGGCTCCAGGAGGCGCTGGGCGTAGCCCTCGCCGACATCGAGAGCCGCGCCGGCACCGCCGACATGGCCGCCTGGCGCTGGGACAGCCTGCACCTGGCGCTGTTCGCCCACAACCCGCTGGACCGCATCCCGGCCCTGCAAAGCACCTTCAGCAATGTGATCGGCAACGGCGGCGACGGCAACACCGTCAATGTGGCCCCGGTGGCGGTGGACCAGCCGTTCGACCAGACCCACGGGCCGATGTACCGCCATGTCATCGATCTGGGCGACCTGGCCGCCAGCCGCTTCATCAACACGCCCGGCCAGGCCGGCCACCCGTTCTCCGA
>DASWWB010000727.1:0-7350 GCA_036406115.1 Herpetosiphonaceae bacterium | reverse complement strand
GCTGGCCGTCTGCTATGGCTTTGCCATACCCGTCCGCGCGTCCGCCACCAAACCCGCGAGCTTGTCGGGCGGCGACGCCGCGCGCTGTTTCCCCGAGGTGCCCGGCGTCGGCTGGTGCATCGAGGGCCGCTTCAGGAGCTTTTGGGAGCAAAACGGCGGGCTCGCCGTCTTCGGCTACCCGATCGGCCCGGCGCAGCGGGAGACCACGCCCGAGGGCGACTGGCTGGTCCAGCACTTCGAGCGCGAGCGGTTCGAGCTGCATCCCGAGAACCAGGCGCCCTACGATGTGCTGCTGGGCCGCCTGGGCGATGAGCTGCTGCGCCGCAGCGGCCGCGACTGGCAGAGTTTCCCCGCCAACCCCGTCGATCCGATCGCCTATCCCTCCAGCGGGCGCGGCTGCCAGCGCTTCGCCGCGACCGGCTTCGCGGTCTGCGAGCCGTTCATCGGCGCCTGGCGCGGCGGCGGGCTGGAGTTCGACGGCCGCCCCGGATTGAGCGATGCCGAGCGGACCGCGCTCTGGGGCCTGCCGCTGTCGCCGCCGCAGTGGGAGACCAACTCCTCCGGCGACCGGGTCGTGGTCCAGTGGTTCGAGCGGGCGCGCTTCGAGGAGCATGGCGGCAAGGTGTTGTTCGGCCGGCTGGGCGCCGAGCTGGCGCTGGAGCGCGAGCGGCCGGCGGGCTCGCTGGTGCGCAGCACGGCGCTCTGGGAATACGATGGCGCGGGGCTGCGGCCCTGGACGCCCCACGGCATCAACTACAATCCGGCCTGGGCGCCCTGGGCCTTGTGGGAGCGCTGGGACGCCGGGCTGGTGGCCGCCGACCTCGACCGGATCGCCGGCCTGGGCGCCAACGCCGTGCGCGTCGCCCTGCCCTGGCGCAACTTCCGCGGCTCGGCGCCGGAGAGCGGTCTTGCCAGGGACCGTTTCGCGGAGTTCGTGGCCATGGCCCGCGAGCGCGGCCTGCGGCTCATCCCCATCCTGTTTGACGAATATTGCAAAAACAGCAAGCCCGACGGCGCCGACTGCTGGGGCGATTGGCGCTGGGACGCCGAAGCCGCCGAGCTGGCGCTGGCGCTGCCCGCCGCCTACCGCCGCGAGCCGGCGATCGCGCTCTGGGACCTGGCCAACGAGCCGGCCTGGATCAGCCCCGGCGAGTGGTCGTGGGAGGCGGGCCACCGGGCCAACCGGCTGGAGTGGCTGCGGGCGGCGGCCCGGACCGTGCGCGCGGCGGCGCCCTACCAGCCGCTGATCGTCGGCGTCAGCTTCCCTGGCGAGGCTCGCGACGTGGTTGCCGCCGGCGTGAGCGAGCTGATCAGCCTGCACTACTACCCGCAGATCCACCAGGACCGGGCGGCGCTCGCCGAGGAGATCGCCAGCTTCCGCTCGGTCCATCTGCCGCTGCTGGTCGAGGAGATCGGCTTTTCGTCAAGCTCGGAGCTGGCGGGCAGCGAGGCGGCCCAGCGCGACTTCATGTGCCAGACGCTCGGCGCGCTGCGCGGGGCGGGGGCCGGCATGCTGTGGTGGCATTTGCAGTCCTGGGGGCAAGACAGCTGGGAGGCGCAGCTGGGGCTCTACCGGGCCGACGGCAGCCGCAAGCCGGCGGCAGAGGCGTTCGGCGGCGCCGGGTGCGGCGCCGCCGGCTTCGGCGCGGATGCGCTCAGTCGCGCAGCTCGACCTGGAGATGGCCGATCCGCAGCGCCAGGAGCAGCGCCCCTTCCTCGGGAGTAAGCTCGTTGAGCCGGACCTCGGCCTTGGGCAGCGCCTGCTTGATCGCCGCCTCGAACGGCTCAAGCAGCACGGCGCCCGCCCGCCAGACATTGCCAGCCAGCGCGACGCGCAGCGGGCGGTCGGCGCAGCCCATCCAGTGCGCCATCGGGATCGTCGCCTGGGCCAGGCCGACCCCGCCCTGCCGGAACAGCCGGACCGCCTCGGCGTCGCCGGCGGCGGCGGCCTGGGCGGCGACTGAGCAGAGCCAGGCGCGGGCCTCGGGCCGGTCGTTGGCGCGCGCCCAATCGCGTAGCGTCTCGATCCCGTCGAGGGCCAGCGCCGAGCAGACCGCCTCGTACAGCGCCGTGGGCGGCCCGGCGACCTGGGAGTAGATCGCCGCCCGCAGCGCCAGCGAGCCGATCGTCGCGCCCTCGGCCAGCGCCGCGCTGTCGCGGTCCAGGTCGAGGCGGTCGGTCAGATGGGCCACCTCGCGGCCGTCCACCACCCCGCTCGAACCCCAGAACGTGCCCAGCGTCACCACGATCGCCGGATCGGGGAAGCCGGCCGCCGCCCAGGCCGCCGGCGTGTCGCCGTCGTCGCTGACCGTGATCGCCGCCGCCGGCACCTCCAGCGCGCCCAGCCACTCGACCGCGTCCGGCGTGCGGGCGGCGGTCCAGTTCGCGCAGGCCAGGAAAATCCCGCTCACCGCCGCCGGGCTGACGCCGCTGTTGACCAGCGCCTCGTCGATCGCGTCCAGCAGATGAACCCGGGCGTTGGGATGGTCGCGGCCGCGGCCGCCATAGATCGGGCCGCTGTGGCCCCGGCCGAGGCGGCGCCCGGTCTCATCCGCGACAATCGCATCCAGGCGGCTTGAGCCGCCGTCCACGCCGACAAAGTAGCGCATGACGATCCTCCTCGTTAGCTGCGGGCGGCCAGGATAATGCTCATCGTCTTGTAGGTGAGCTTGGCCGTCACATAATCAGACGCATGGGCCTCGGGGATGGGCGCCAGCTCCATCACGTCGAAGGCGATAACCTCGCCGGCCTCGCGGGCCACCAGCCGGATAATCTCCAGCGCCTCGTTCCAGGCCAGGCCGTCCGGCTCGGGCGTGCCGGTCGCCGGCACCAGGCTGGCGTCCAGCCCGTCGATATCGATGGTCAGATAGACCTTGCGGCCGCGAACAAACTCGGCCAGCGGCCCCAGGTGCTTGGCGGCGTGGACATCCTCGGCGAAGAACGTCGTCACCCGCTTGTCGGTCTTGATCAGCTCGGCCTCGTCGACCGAGAGCGAGCGGATGCCCAGCTGGAGCACCGGACCGGCCTCGGCGTCCAGCACCCGGCGCATGGCGCAGGCGTGGGAGTGGGCCGAGCCGCCGTACTCATCGCGCAGGTCGGCGTGGGCGTCGATCTGGACCGTGACAAACTCGTCGTGCAGGCGCTTGAGGCCCTGGGCCACGCCGCCGGAGATCGAATGCTCGCCGCCCAGCACGCAGAGCAGCTTGCCGGTCGCCGCCTGGCGCGCCACCGCGTCGGCGATCTGCTCCATCGCGTCGTCCGGCGCCACGCCCGGCATCGCCAGCGCCGGCAGCGTGTGGACGCCCCAGCGCAGCCCCGGCTCGTCGTCGAACTCGCGGTCGTACAGCTCGACCTGCTGCGAGGCGGTGATAATCGCTGCCGGGCCGTCGGCGGTGCCGCCGCCGTAGCTCACCGTCGCCTCATAGGGGATGGGCAGGACGATCACCGCGCTCGACTCGTAGCCGCTGTGGGTCGCGTCCAGGCCCAAAAAATTATCGGGGACTTCGTAGGCCATACGTACCTCAATCATAATCGCGCTGGCGCTTCCAGCGCTCCCTTATTGTAGCCCACGCGGCAACCATGTACGGTATAATGGAGCCACCAATCGCGACAAGGAGCCTGGCCCATGAGCACCGAAAGCACGCTTGCTGACTATATCGACTCGCATCTCGAGGAACTGGCCGGCGCATTGTTCAACCAGCTCGCCGATATGCCCGGCACGCCCTACAAGAAACAGGACCAGGCCAAATTCCTGACGCCCATGCAAGGGCCGTTCAAAGCCTCCAGCGCCTATCTGCGCGGCAAGCCCGACGAGCTGCGCACGTTCTCGCGCGAAACAATCCGCCAGCGCGCCAAAACCGGCTTGCTGCGCGGCGAGGCCGTCGGCCAGATCGGCGACGCGATCTACGGCGAGCTGCTCAAGCTCGTCCCCCGCCTGTTCCCCGACGACACGGCGACCCAGGCCGAGGCCCGGGCCCTCCTCGCCGAGCTGACGCTCGCCGCCAACAAAGCCAGCTACGACGGCTACCTCGATGTCCGCGAGCAAAATCTGAACCAGCGCGAAAGCGAGCTGCAGGAGCTGCAAGGCGCGATGGAGCAAGTCAGCCACACGCTGCGCGAGCTGTCGTCGCCGATCGCCCCCATCCACGACAATGTGCTGGTGCTGCCGCTGGTCGGCGAGATCGACCCCAACCGCACCCAGAACATCATGGAGGATTTGCTGGAGAACATCGTCTCCCGCCAATCCGATTATGTCATCATCGATATCACCGGCGTGCCGGTCGTGGACGGCGATGTCGCCAACGCGCTGCTCCAGACCACCAGGGCCGTCAATCTGCTCGGCGCCCGGGTCATCCTGGTCGGCATCAGCGCCGAGGTCGCCCAGACGATCGTCGGCCTGGATCTCGACCTCGGCCAGCTGACGGTCCGCGCCAACCTCCAGGACGGCATCGAGTTCGCCCTGGCCCAGCTCGGCCTCGGGATCAGGCCGCTGCCGGCAGAGGACCTGGGCGACGAGGCATGACCGGCTCTCCCGCGACCTCGTCTCCCGCTGATTGGCTGCCTGCCGACCGGCCCGTCTTGCTGCTGGACATCGACGGCGTACTGAATGTGTTCCAGTGCCCCGCCGCCAAGCAGGTGGCGGTGGCGCCGCACCTGCCGGTCTTCAATCTCTGGCCGGAGGCGCCGGGCTGGATCCGGCGGCTCGACGCCGCGTTCGCCATCGCCTGGTGCTCGTCGTGGGGCAGGCTGGCCGAGCCGCTTGAGCCGCTGTTCGGCATCGGCCGCCGGCCGCTGCTGGAGCCGACCGCCGAGGAAGCGCCGCTGGCCGACTGGAAATGGCGCGCCGCCCGCCGCGCCCTCGCCGGCTGGCACGGGCCGCTGGCATGGGTCGAGGACGGCTTCCCCGCGCCGGCCCGCGCCTGGGCCGCCGCCCGCCTGGCCGCCGGCGCCCCGACCTGGCTGATCGATGTCAGCGAGGCCGGCCTCACCGCCGCCGTCACCGACGATCTGCTGGCCTGGGCCGCCAAGGAGCAGCGATGAGCGAATCCCTCACCCACCTCGACGACCAGGGCCAGGCGCGCATGGTCGATGTCGGCGCCAAAGCCGCCACCCAGCGCGAGGCCGAGGCCCAGGCGATCGTCGAGATGCAGCCCGTCACCCTCGAGCGAATCATGGCGCACAACTTGCCAAAAGGGGATGTACTGTCAACAGCCCGCATCGCCGGAATCATGGCGGCCAAGCGGACCAGCGAGCTTATCCCGCTCTGCCATCCGCTCCCGCTCAGCAGCGTCCAGGTTGCGATCCAACCCGCGGGGCCGGGGCGGCTGTTGGTGCTGGCGACAGTGCGGTGTACCGGGCAAACCGGCGTTGAGATGGAGGCCCTCGCTGCTGCGACGGTCGCCGCGCTGACGATCTACGACATGGCCAAGGCGATTGACCAGGCGATGATCGTAACCGATGTGCGGCTCAGGCGTAAAACTGGCGGGAAGCGCGGGGATTTCATCCATCCCATCGATGCCATCCCACCATCAGAGCAGCCACAGCAGGACCAACAGCCCTTCACAACCGCCGAGTGATCCTGCTACAGTGGAGGATACCTTCAGCGACCGGCGCGACGAGGCGCCGCTCGGGGTTTGGGAACGCGAGGCACATCATGCGAGCATTTGTATTCAGCGGCGGCGCAAACCGGGGGGCGCTTCAGGCAGGGGCGGCCCTGGCATTGCTCGACAGCGGCATCAAACCAGACCTGATCGTGGCGTCATCGGTGGGCGCGATCAACGGCGCCTGCCTGGCGGCCGAGCCGACGGTGGAAGGCGTCCGCCGCATCGCGGAACGCTGGAAAACCGTCAGCTGCGATGAGATTTTCCCCGGCAACACCGCCACCATGGCATGGCGCCTGCTGCGCGGCTCCGGCTCGCTCCACGACAACCGCGGCCTGCGCCGCTTCATCATCGGCCTGCTGCCGCCCAATGTCCGCCGCTTCGGCGATCTGCAAGTCCCGCTCCTGGTCACCGCCACCAAGCTCAGCACCGGCGAAATGCATCTGTTCGGCGACCAGCCGCGCGAGCGCCTGCTCGACGGCCTGATGGCCAGCTGCGCCGTCCCGCCCTTCCTGCCGCCCTACGAGTGCCGCGGCGAGCTCTACATCGACGGCTGCTTCGTCTCCAATCTGCCCATCAGCACGGCGATCGAGCAGGGCGCCACCGAGGTCTGGGCCTTGGAGATCGGCACCGATGTCTCGCTGACGCTGCCCAAGCGCACGGTCTTCAACACGCTGTCGCGCTCAGTCGACACGCTCGTCCGGCTCCAGATGGTCCGCGAGCGCGAGCTGGCCCGCCTGTCGCAGCAGACCGGCGTGACCATCCATCACGTCCAGATGCTCCACTACAGCGGCATCGACTGCCACGATTTCCGCCACAGCGCCAAGCTGATGGACCTGGGCTACGAGACCGCCAGCGCCTATCTGAGCCAGGCGCCCCAGCGCCCCACCGAGCTGACGCCGGCCGAGGTGCCGTACTTCGATCGCTGCAAGGCGGTGCTGCAAACCTCGCTCGCCGAGCAGCGGCGCCGCGTCGCCCAGACCGCCGGCCAGCTCCGCAGCCTGCGCCTGCCGCGCATGCCCTTCGGCCAGCGCGGCGCCATCCCGGTCCCGGTCGCCGTCGAACACGAAAGCTGATCAGCCCCGCTCTTTTCTGTCGAAGCGCCATGGATCCATGGCGCTTTTACATTGCCCAAAACTTTGTGATATCATCCACAAATACGATCATCCCGGCAATCACAAGGAGGTCCCGATGAGCACGTTCGATCCGGCGGCCTTTATCCGCGACTACCTGGCGGCGGTCGAAAACGGCGCGACTGGCGCGGCCTTGGCCCGCTTCTACACCGACGATGCGATCCAGGAGGAATTCCCCAACCAGCTGGTGCGCGACGGCGCCCGCCGCACACTGGCTGACATCCTAGCCGGCGCCGAGCGCGGCCAGAACGTAACCCAGCGCCAAAGCTACGAAATCCTCACCATGCTCGTGAGCGGCGACCAGGCGGCGCTCGAGGTCCAGTGGACCGGGACCATGGCTGTCCCGGTCGGCTCGATCCCCGTCGGCGGCGAGATGCGGGCGCGCTTCGGCCAGTTCTTCGTCTTCCGCGACGGCCGCATCGCCCGCCAGCACAACTACGATTGTTTCGAGCCCTGGTAGAGGGCTGAGGGGTCGGGGATCAGGGATCAGGCCGGACGGCGGAATGGCAGGCGCCGACAAGAAAGCCATCCAGCTTGGAGGCCGTCCCTGACCCCTGACCCCTGACCCCTGACCCCTGACCCCTGACCCCTGACCCCTGACCCCCGTTTCCCTGCTG
>DASWWB010000726.1:0-3125 GCA_036406115.1 Herpetosiphonaceae bacterium | reverse complement strand
CCCCGCACCGGCTACCCCGACAAAATCACCGCGACCGGCGACTCGATCACCCGCGCCGCCAACGCCACGCTGCCGATCGGCGAGCATCCCGAGCTGTCCTGGGCCACCGGCACCGACGCGAGCGTCAATTCGGTCTACAAGCGCATCCTGGCCGCCAACCCCGGGATCAGCGGCAACAACAGCAATGTCGCGGTGTCGGGCTCCAAGATGGCCGCGCTCAACGCCCAGATGCAGGCGGCCGTCGCCGGCAATCCCGAGTATGTGACGGTCGTGATGGGCGGCAACGATATCTGCACCTCGACCGAGGCCGGCATGACGTCGGCCACCGACTTCGGCACGCAGTTCGGCCAGGCCCTGGCCACGCTCAGCGCCGGCGCGCCCGATGCGATCGTGTTCGTCGGCAGCGTGCCGGATATGTACAAGGTCTGGCAGGTCAATCGCGCCAACCCGCAGGCCACCCAGATCTGGGGCCAGTTCGGCATCTGCCAGTCGATGTTCGCCAACCCGGCCTCCGACGCCCCCGCCGACGAAGACCGCCGCCAGCGCGTCCGCCAGCGCGCGATCGACTACAACGCCCAGCTGCGCCAGATCTGCGCCCAGTACATCCACTGCCGCTACGACAACGGCGCCTTCTTCAACGCCGCGCTGGAGGCCGCCGATTTCGGCATCGACTACTGGCACCCCTCGACCGCCGGCCAGAACAAGCTGGCCGCCGCCGCCGCCGCCGCCTCGTTCGACTGGACCGACAGCCAGCCGCCGGTCAGCAGCTCGCAGCTCCAGGTCAACGCCGGCCAGTTCACCCTGGCGCTCACGGCGACCGACAATGTGGGGCTGGCGGGCATCGAGTACCGGATCGGCGCGGGCGCCTGGACGCGCTACGCCGCGCCGCTGCCGATCGGCGGGCCGACGACGGTCACGTTCCGGGCGGTGGATGTCAACGGCAATATCGAGGAGGATCGCACCCGGGTGATTATCCCGCTCCGGCTCTATCTGCCGCAGCTTGTGCGCCGAGGGTGATGATCCCGCGGCGCGGCGCGGCGGTCAGAGCGCGATGATCTGGTGGAGGAGCCAGGCGCCGAAGCCCAGCGAGAGGCGCAGCTTGTCGCTGCCGAAATTGATCGCGCCCAGCCGCGGCCGGTCGTTGGGCTGAAGCTCGCCGTAGGCCCGGGCCAGCTCGAAGGGGCGCAGGTCGTGCTCCAGCCAGCGGGCGGCGTACTCGGGGCTGCGGTTGCGGCAGCGCACCGACCAGCGCCAGCGCTCGCGGCCCGGCTCGCGCCGCTGCTCCTCGGCCCCGGCCTCTGCCGGCGGCTCCAGGCACTCGGCCACCGTCGCCAGCTTGCCCAGGCCGACCCGGTAGACCAGCAGCAGGTCGCCCGCCGCCACCGCCGCCGGCTGCCTGGCGAAGTCGATCCGCAGGCTGGCCCCGTCGTAGCGCTCGCCCTCGCCGACGGGCTGGCCCGGCTCGCCGACCGGCTTGAGCCAGAGCTGGCGGCCCTCCAGGCTGCAAAGGATCTCGGTCAGCGATTGGTCATCCATGGGCTGCGCTCCGCCACCGGCGCCGGCGTTCCCGGCCCCGCCGCCCCAGCATACCACGAACGATCAGCGGCCCGGGCGCATCGCCCGGGCCGCTTGCGTGCTGGAGGATCGATTCACTGCGGCAGCGGGATCAGCCGCTCGGAGCGGAACAGCTTCGGCGCCGGGCCCGGCACCTCGGCCGCCACGTCCGCCCAGGCCGGGTAGCGGTAGATCGGATTGGCCACGTGGCGGTAGACCGGCAGGCCGTCGCCGTCGAGGATCACCAGGCCGCCCAGCTGGGTGATCGGCCCCGGGCCGTTGCCCGAGCTGATCCCCTCGCGCCAGGGGCCGAGCTGGCGCAGCAAAATGTGCGGCCCCGCCACGTCCCACAGCGAACCCTCGCCGATCTCGAAGGCTTTGTAGACCGCCCGGCTCGGATCGACATAGACCGGGAACGGCAGGCGGTAGATCTCCTGGGTGGTCCGGGCCAGCGTCGCGTCGCCCATCGCGATCACCGCCACCGAGCAGTTGGCCTGCTCGAACAGCCCGACGTTGTCGCGCAGCCGGAGCATATGCTGCCGGCACAGGCCGCAGCCGAAATGGCGCATCAAAAACAGCAGCACCGGGCCGTTGCGCCACAGGTGCGGCAGCCGCACGGTCTGGTCGTCGGCGTCAATCAGTTCAAGCGAGGCGAAAGGCGATGTCGGCATGGCAGGGTTTCCTTGCGTAAGGCTGATGAGACCGCTCTGGCGGAACAGTCTCAATCTAACTGACCCTACTTACGGCCCGCCTGACGGCGGCGGATGTTGCCAGTTGTTGCCGGACCGGCGTACCGCTACGACCGCCGATGTGCCTTTCGGGCCATGCCCCGCGCCGCCCCGCCAGCTATCCTAGCCCCAGGCAACTGAGACAAACGCACTGGAGGCAGCCATGAACCGACCGCTCGTGCAGACCGACACCGCCGCCTGGGTGCTCCAGGTCTGGATTTCCTTCGGCATCGCGCTCGCCGCCGCCGGCTACGGCGTCTTCAACCTAACGGTGGACTGGTGGGTCAAGGGCTTCGTGGGTATGGGCTATCTGTTTTCGATCGCCTCGACTTTCACCCTCGCCAAGACCATCCGCGACAACCGCTACTACCGCACCGACACCAGCGCCTGGATCTTGCAGGTCTGGATCTCGTTCGGCCTGGCGGTGCTGCTGACCGCCGCCGGCGTCCTGCGCCTGCCGGTCGAATTCTGGGTCCGAGGCTACCTCGGCGTGGGGCTGTTCTTCGCCCTCGCCTCCAGCTTCACCCTCGCCAAAACGATCCGCGACAACGACGAGGCCAATCAGCTCCTGCTCCAAATGAACGGCCCCGCCCAGCCGGCGCCGGCCCAGCCGTGAGGCTGAGGGATCAGGGGTCAGGGGTCAGGCCGGGCGGCGGAAAGCCGGGCGCCGCCCAGGGCGCCAATCAGCCAAAGGGATTAATGGTCAGGGGTCAGACGTCGGCGCGGCTGGTCGGCGCCGCCCGCCAATCCGCCAGGCCAAGCGCCGGAACCTCCGCAAAAAGCCAGGGGCCAGGACAATCCGTCCCGACCCCTGGCCCCTGATCCCTACATGCCAAAAAGACC
>DASWWB010000725.1:0-2844 GCA_036406115.1 Herpetosiphonaceae bacterium | reverse complement strand
TGAGCTACTACCACGACCATCCCGCCGAGATTGATCACTACATCGCCCTCAATGCCATTCCCGACGACCTGCTGCATCCTGCGGTGCGTGATTTGTGAGCGATCTCTTTATCCACGTGTATCTTGACGAGGATGTGGATGTGCTTATCGCCGAGCTCCTGCGGCGCCAGGGGTTTGCGGCCACCACGACCCAGGAGGCGGGTCATAGCGAGTGGTCCGATGATGAGCAACTGGCCTACGCGGCGGCCAACGGCATGGCGATCCTGACCCACAATCGCAATGATTTCCAGCGCCGGGCCGATGCCTATTTTGCCCAGGGACGGGGGCACGCGGGGATCATCATTGCCATCCGTCGCCCAGCGTACGAGGTGGCGAGCCGGGTCATCGCGGTCCTCAACCAGCTAACGGCTGATGAGATGCAGAATCAGGTCGCCTATGTTTAACGCAGCGGCGGGTCCGCAGCGAACGAACGGGCCATCATCCTGCATGGGGGCAGCGCGACGATCAGCGTAGCTGGCGCAGTGCAACCGGCTGCACACGTGCTGGTGCTGGCCGCGACGAAGGTGCAGGCCGAGGGGCGCCGGCACCCAGAGGGTTCCCGGCTGCGGACGATGGCGCGGGAGACGGGGATCACCACGCGGGCGATCTCTGGCATCGCCCAGGGGACGATCCGGCAGTCCCCCAAGGATGTCCTGCTCGCCTTCTGTACGTACGTTGGCTGTGAGCTGGGGGATCTGCTGTTTCTAGCTGAGGAAGGGGAGACTCTATGAATGAACGAGCTACTGGCGTGGCCTTTTGTGCGCTGGCCCTGATGGCCGCCATCGCGGAGCACCTCTCCGGCGCCGTCTACGTGACCGCCGACGCCAATCTGGATGTCTTTGCCTTGCTCTTGGGCGTGATCGGCGTCGGCTACCTGCTGGCGGCCGATGGGAGCCGGATCTTTCCGCCCCGCTCCAAGGACAAGGATCAATGATGTCGATGCCTGACGACATCCACAATACCTTGGGTGCCCTCGACACCTTCCAGCAGGCCCGGCTCGGGCGCATGCTGACGACCCTGGGCGAGGAGCGCGTGCGCCAGGTCGTGGCCGAAGCTCAGGCGATCCAGGCGCAGGGCGGCATGCAGAAGCCCTCGGGCGAGCCGCGCTCCACGATGGGGATCGTGGGCGTGCTGGTGCGGGCCAGCGCGCGGCCGGCGGACCTGGCCGCGATCTTTGGCTCGGATACCTTCGTGCCGCTCGATGCCGAGCTGCTGGGCGCCGCACTGCCGTTGGCCGCGCCGCTGGGGCCGCTGACCTATCCGCAGCAGCAGACGCTGGCCACGATGCACACGGTGCTCGGCACCGAGCGGCTTGCGGCTCTGGTCGCGCAGGCGGGTCAGCAGGCGGCGGCCGGCGACGTGGTGTCCCGCACGGGAGAGCCCATTACCAGCCGGCGGGTGCTCCTCTGGCGCCTGGTGACGGCGCAGACCACCCCTGACGAGGCGGCGGTGATCTGGCCGCCCGCCGCGCCGCATGCGCCGAAGCGCGACCCAAAGCCCCGCCCGCCGAGCGACTATGATCGCTGGCAGGCGGTGTGTGACCGGATGGGCGAGCCCTCGATGACGGTGCGGGTCCACATTCGGATCATCAGCCGCCTGATCGGACTGGATACCGTGGAGGCCGTCGCCCTGGAAGCTGAGCAGATTGAGGCGGCGGGCGGGATGTGGCTGCCGGATGGGAGCCGCAAGCGGACGCTCGGCGGGGTGTTCTTCCACCTGCTGAAGCAGCGCCTTACGCCCGAATAGGCCGCCCAATTGCCGAGCCGGTATGGCAAGAAGTCCGAGGCGGTCGCGCCGGCACCCGTGGCGACGCCAGCGGCCGAGGCGGAGGAGCCGCCGCTGCCGGCCTTTGCGTGGGCGGAGCGGCGGGCGATCTATGCGGAGCTGGCGCCGGAGCCGGGCGAGGGGAAGGTGAAGGTGGGGCTGGTTGGGCGGCCGGGGCGAGTGGTCGAGAAGCCCAGCGTGGTGATCCTCTCCATGACGACGCCAAAGGTGCCGGCACTGCCCCGGGGCGTGCCCGCGCCGCCACCCACGGTCGCCACGGTCTACGTGGCGGTCAAGCAGTGGGCAATCGTGAAGGAGGCGATCGCCAACCCCGAGGATGTGCTGATCATCGAGGGCGTGGCCGGCTACGATCCCGAGCTGGAGGGGATTACGGTCAGCGCCGCCAGCGTGACGACCAAGCTGCTCCAGCGGGCGCGGAAGGCGGCGTCAGGCTAACCCTGAGCCAGGGTAGACTCTGGAGCAGAGCAATCAACCAGATGCCTTTTCCGATGAACCCGTAACATGATTGGATTATTGGGACGCAGCGTAATAAGCGGCTCTGGTGTGACGGTACCGGAATCCGCACGCTCAAATGAGAATAGGGTCGTCAGGGTCGCGATGATCAATTGTGCTTCCATTAGCGCAAATCCAGCACCAATACAAGCATGGGGTCCAGCTCCGAAGGGGAGATAGGTGTAACGATTTCGCTGCTGCTCTGTAGCGAGCACGAACCGTTCCGGATCGAATACATTAGGCTGAGCATAATAGCATGCGCGTCGGTGGACAACATACGGGCTGATGCCGACTGCGGTTCCAGCAGGCACGTAAAAATCACCAAGGGTAATCGCACGGGTCGTCTGTCTGGCAATAATGTATGCACTCGGATAGAGGCGCAACACTTCCTTAAACACCTGAAGCACATAGCCCAATTGATTTAATGAATTGATATTTGGTAGTGCCTGTGCCGTGGCTTGATGTACCTCGGCCTGGAGACGTTCATAAATAGTGGGATTTTCCATTAAAAGCAACCACATCCAACTCA
>DASWWB010000724.1:0-5129 GCA_036406115.1 Herpetosiphonaceae bacterium | reverse complement strand
GACCAGCGCCGCCCGCTCGTTCATATTGAGCAGGCCGAACGAGCCGCGCTCCTCGTAGGAGGCGCGCACCCGCTCCAGGTCGAAGCCGACGCCGCTGTCGCGGACCATGGCGGCCAGCTGGCCGTCGCTTTGCTCAAGCTCGATCCAGACCCGCTCGGCCCGGGAGTGCTTGCGGGCGTTGTTGATCGCCTCCTGGACAATCATAAAGGTGGCGGCGGCGGCCTGGGGCGCCAGGCGGCCGGTGAAATTGCCGGGCCGGAACTCCACCTGCATGCCGGAGGGATCGCGGAACTTGGCGGCGTACTCCTCCAGCGTGTGGCTGAGGCCCTGGGTCTCCAGGCCGAGCGGGCGCAGCTCGAACAGCAGCGTGCGCAAATCCTGGTAGGTTTTCTTGACCAGCGCCGCCAGCACGTTCAGCTCATCCTCGACCCGCTCCGGCATCGCATGCATCAGCTTTTTGATGAACTCGATATTCATGGCGATCGCCGCCACCGACTGGGTCGGCCCGTCGTGGAGATCGCGGTTGATCTGATGGCGGACCTCCTCCTCCTTGCGGATCAGGCGGTCGCGCTCCTCGCGCAGCGAAGCGTAAAGCCGGGCGTTTTCGATCGAAATCGCGGCCTGGCCGGCGAGCGTGGAGAGAATTTGCAGGTCGTGGTCGGTGAAGGGGCCGCTGCGCTTGTTGACGACCTGGATCACGCCGATCGTCTTGTCGCGGGTTTTGACCGGAACCGTCATCAGATTGTGGGTCTCGTAGTTCATATCATCGTCGACCTGGCGGTAGAAGCGCGGGTCGGCCTGGGGCTCGTTGGAGATGAGGCCGAGGCCGTGCTTGACGACCCAGCCGGCGAAGCCGCGGTCGATTGGCATGCGATAGGAGCGCAGCTCCAGCTTGTGGGAGCCGGAGGGCAGATCGAAATACAGCTCCTGGCGCTCCTCGTCGACCAGCAGCAGCGAGCCGCCCTCGGTGTTGAGGACCTGGGTGACCAGCTCCATGATCGTCCGGAGCAGGCTGCGCAGATCCATGTCGCGGGCGATCGCCTGGCTGACCTGATGCAGCAAGCTCATCTCATCAAGCTCGCGGCGGGTGGCGTTGAGCAGCGTCACGCGATCGGCGGAGCCGCCGGCCACGCCGACCAGCAGCAGCGCCAGCTCGCCGCCGTTGTCGGGGGTGACATGCTCGGGGCTGACTTGGAGGTGGAGCAGGCCGACCTCGGCGTCGCCGGAGCGCAGGGTCAGCTCGACCAGGGCGCGCTGCTCGTCGATCCCATAGACCCCCAGCTCCTGCTCGGAGGCGGCGGCGCGCTCGAAGACTGAGCGGGCCTGGGAGATCATCTCGCGGCTGTCGGCGGAGAGCTGGCCGATCTCGAGCGTCGTGGGCAGGCCGAAGGGATCGACGTAGAGCAGCGCGCCGCTCTGGGCGGGCCAGAACTCGACCAGGCGGGCGAGAAACGCCTGGAGGAGCTCACCCACATCCTGGTAGGTGTCGGCGGTCAGCATTTGGCTGAACGCCTGCCAGCGATTCGCATCGAGCGTGATTGTCGGCATAGCAGTTCTCCTTGAATTGGAGTTCAATCTACCTGAGGTGCGGGCGGGCGTCAAGGCGGGGAGATTTGGGGATCAGGGATCAGGCCGGGCTTCTGGCTGGCGAGCGCCAGCGCCAGAGAAAAAGGGCAAGCTTTGATGCCGGATATGGCCCCGGATGCGCCCGCCGCCGCGCCGTCGGCCTGACCCCTGATCCCTGATCCCTAATAACATCAGTTTCCGCCGTGTTAACCTTCGTTTGACAAGCTGCTCTTTCTCATTTATACTTCATCTGTGCATTTTCGCACGAAGTCCACTCACTAGCAGATCTTGGCCCTCTTGGCACCCACCAGAGACATCCTTGCCAGGCTTGGGCATAGACGAGGAGGCAACGCCTTGTCCACAAAAAGTCGCATTCTGACCGTTGTGGGAATCGCTCTGGTAGTCGGCACGATACTCTACATCACGGGGATCGGCAAAGTCGGCTCGCCGCATGTCTCGGTGAGCGCTGAGGCCATCATCGAACATCCTTTCGGCTTGCCCTTCAACATCACCAACTCGTTGCTGACGACCTGGGTCGTGATGCTCATTCTGATCATCCTCTCGGCGGTGGCGACGAGCAAGCTGCGTTCCGGCAACGCCCAGGCGCTGGTCGAGCCGCGCGGCTCGCAGAACCTGATGGAGCTGGTCGTCGAGCAGCTGTACAACGTGATGGAAGGCGTGAGCCCGAAATTTGTCGGCCGCTTCTTCGTCCTGGTGGCCACGATCTTCTTCCTGGTGCTGCCGTCGAACTGGTCGGGCCTGATCCCCGGCGTGGGCTCGATCGGCATCTGCCACACCCCGGCTGAGGGCGGCGAGCATGGCGCCCTGTCGGCGCCGACGATCGCCTCGGCCAGCCCCGTCTGGAGCGCGGCCCCGACGTATGCCGCCGCCGACGCCTGCGCCGCGGGCGAGGTTCTGCACCCCTTCTTCCGCGCCCCGAGCGCCGACCTGAACCTGACGCTGGCGCTGGCGCTGATCTCCTTCCTGGTGACTGAGTTCTGGGGCTTCCGCACCCTGGGCATCGGCTACCTGGGCAAATTCTTCAACTTCAAGAACGGCCCGATCCAATTCCTGGTCGGCCTGATCGAGCTTATCTCCGAGTTCGCCCGCATCATCTCGTTCACCTTCCGGTTGTTCGGCAACATCTTCGCCGGCGAGGTGGTGCTCTTGGTGATGGCGTTCCTGTTCCCGGTGATCCTGCCGCTGCCGTTCTACGGCCTTGAGCTGTTCGTCGGCTTCATCCAGGCGTTCGTCTTCGCAATGCTGACGATGGCCTTTATCGATATGGCCGCTGAGTCCCATGGCGATCATGGCGACCATGGCCACGCCCACTAATTCGTAACTCTCGCCACCTATAGTTTTCTTGGAGGAACATCTCATGACGGACGCTGGTCTTCGTCTGCTCGCGGCGGCTATCGCCATCGGTTTCGGCGCCATCGGTCCTGGCATCGGCGTGGGTATCCTGGTGTCTGGCGCGCTGCAAGCGATCGCCCGCAACCCCGAGACGGAAGGTACCATCCGCACGAACATGTTCGTCGGTATCGCGCTGACGGAAGGTCTCGCCATCCTCGCGCTGGTGGTTTCGCTGCTGATCGGCTTCCAGGTTATCTAAGCTCGGACCTGGCCGCCGGTCAGGCCGCTGAAAGATTGGTGGCGCGGGACGTTCGGTTCAGCGCCACCGTCGTCACACAGGAGCAATCCCATGGAAAAGCTAGGCGTTAATCTGCCGCTTCTTCTGTCTCAAGTCATCAACTTCGCCGTGCTGGCGATCGCCCTGAATATTCTGCTCTACAAGCCGATCCTGAACGCGCTGCGGACGCGCACCGAGCGCATCCGCGAGAGCCTGGAGAACGCCGAGAAGGTCAAGCAGCAGCTGCAGCGGGCCGAGGCGGACTACGACTCCAAGCTGGGCGAGGCCCGCCGCGAGGCCCAGGGCATCCTGAGCCAGGCCCAGGAGCGCGCCCGCGTCCAGGAGCAGGAGCTGCTGGTCGAGGCCCGCGCCCGGATCGAGCGGCTGGAGACCGAGGCCCGGGCCAAGGTCGAGCAGGAGCGCCAGCAGACGCTGCGCGGCCTCCAGGGCCAGCTGGCCTCGCTGGTGACCCAGACCGCCAGCACCGTGATCGGCAAGGAACTCCAGGGCAAGGGCCACGATGATCTGATCGCCAAATCGATCGATGAGCTCGGGAGGCTGAACTAATATGAGCCGCCGCGAACCCGCAACCTACGCCCGCGCTGTCTATGACTCGCTGGCGGCGGCGCTCAAGGCCGAAGGCCAGGAAGCCCTGCTGCCCGCCGTGCTGGACGAGCTGGTCACCCTGGTCCGCCACGGCGGCCCCGCCAGTGCCGATGTCACCAGCGCCGTTGAGCTGACCGACGCGCAGCGCACACGCATTCTCGGCGAATTGCGGGGGCGCTACGGCCAGTCGCTCGATGTTGAGTTCAAGGTTGATCCGTCGGTCCTGGGCGGCCTGATCGTGCGCGTCGGCGACAAGGTGCTGGACACCAGCATCCGCCAGCGCCTCGAGGCCATCCAGCGCAATATGATTGCTGGCTAATCGCAAGCGAGGTATACAATGGCTGTTTCTGCTGAAGATATTCTGTCCCGACTCCAGGCCAGCATCGCCCGCCCGATCGACGTGACCGCCGGCGCGGTCAACGTCGGCACGGTGGCCAGCGTCGGCGACGGCGTGGCCCGCATCGAGGGCCTGGCGGACGTGATGGCCTCCGAGCTGCTGGAGTTCCCCTCCAACAAGCGCGGCGAGGCCGTCATGGGCATCGCGCTCAACCTGGAACACGATAACGTCGCCGCGATTATTCTCGGCGACTACCTGGACGTCCAAGAGGGCGACATCGTCAAATCGACCGGCAAGATCATCTCGGTGCCGGTGGGCCAGGAGCTGCTCGGCCGGGTGGTGGACCCGCTGGGCCAGCCGCTCGACGGCAAAGGCCCGATCACTGCCACCAAGACCCGCGAGATCGAGCGCATCGCCCCCGGCGTGATCACGCGCAAGTCGGTCACCCAGCCGGTCGCCACCGGCATCGTGGCGATCGACGCCCTGATCCCGATCGGCCGCGGCCAGCGCGAGCTGATCATCGGCGACCGCCAGACCGGCAAGACCGCCGTGGCGCTCGACACGATCATCAACCAGCGCGGCCAGGGCATGGTCTGCGTCTACGTGGCGATCGGCCAGAAGCGCTCCAAGGTCGCCCAGACGATCGGCATCCTGGAAGCCAACAACGCCATGGACTACACGATCGTCGTCAACGCCTCGGCCTCCGAGTCGGCCGCCCTCCAGTACATCGCCCCCTACTCGGGCTGCGCGATGGCCGAGGAGGTCATGGAGACCGGCCTGACGATCGATGGCCAGCTGGTCAAAGACGCCCTGATCATCTACGACGATCTCTCCAAGCACGCCGTGGCCTACCGCCAGGTGTCGCTGCTGCTGCGCCGCCCGCCCGGCCGCGAGGCCTACCCCGGCGACGTGTTCTACCTGCACTCGCGCCTGCTGGAGCGCGCGGCGCGCGTCTCGGAGGAGTACGTCGAGAAGTTCACCAACGGCGCC
>DASWWB010000723.1:0-5174 GCA_036406115.1 Herpetosiphonaceae bacterium | reverse complement strand
GGGCCGCGCCGCCGGCAGCAGCGGGGCCAGCCGCGCCGGGTCGGCCAGCGCCTGGCGGCCCTTGGCGGTCATGCGCAGCACCGGGAATTTCTGCTGGGTGTCGCGCTCGACCAATCCTTCCTGGACCAGGGTTTCGACCTGGCGCTCGATCTCATCGATGGTGAAGTGGCCGAGCACGCCGTAGTCCGGCGAGCGCTCGGGGCCGATCGAGGCCGAGCTGGCGCCCTTGAGGACCTTGGCCAGCCCCGAGCGCCCCATTGCGAACGGCAGCCGCCCCAGCGCCTGGAGGATGGTCTGGGCGGCGGAGGCGCTGGCCGCCGGGCGCTCGACCGGGATCAGCGTCGCGCCGCGATAGGCCAGGTGCCCGGCCTCCACCAGCACATCGATCTCGGCCTGCACCGACTCGAAGGAGCGGTGGGCCATGGCGCCGAAAATCTCGGCGTGGGCGAAGCCCTGCGAGCCGACCAGCATGTGGGCCAGGTCGCGGCTGCCCCAGGCGGCGGGATTGGCGCGCACGGCGTCGATGATCATGCGGTGGTGGTCGGGCAGCTCCTGGCTGATCCGCGGGCTGATCGGCAGGTGGCCCTGGCGGCGGATGCTGGGCGGCGCGGCGCTGGGCCGGCGGCCGCTCTTGCAGTTGTCGCAGGCGTCGCCGCAGGGCGAGAGCCGCTGGCCGAAGTGGGCCGCCAGCTCGCGGTGGCGGCAGTTGGTCGAGCGCGCGTAGTCGATCAGGCTCTGGATCCGCAGCTCCTGGGCGGCGCCGTACTCCTGGAGCACGCCGTCGATCCGCTCGGCGATGTCCGGCGGGTAGTCCAGGATCTCGACCAGCATCTCGCGGCCGTAGCCGTCGTAGTGGAGCCGGCCGGCGCCGGCGAGGGCCAGCAGCTCGGCCTCGACGCCGCTGAGCGGCTGATCAAGCTCATGGGCCAGCTCGTGGATGGGCCAGTCGACGCCGCGCTGGCTCAGCTCCAGGCGCCGCCCCAGCTCATCCGGCGGCGGCTCGTCCCACGGGTTCTCGCTTGCAGGCAGGCGCAGGCTGGCGGTGCGCGGCAGGTCGAAGTGGCGGCGGATGAGGCCGACCCGCTCCAGCATGCCCAGCGCCACCCGCAGCCGGGTCTCCTCCAGGCCGGTGGCGGCGCTCACGTCGGCGATGGCCAGCAGATCCTGGCCGCTGCGGATGATCCGGCGCAGCGCTTTGAACACATCGCGCAGCTCATCGCGCGAGAAGGCGTCGCGCTGGAGCCAGGTGGTGAGCTGCTGCTTGTCGGTCGGCATGTACATCAGGATGCAGCGGGCGGGCTGCCCGTCGCGGCCGGCGCGGCCCGCCTCCTGGGCGTAGGCCTCCAGCGATTGGGGCAGGTTGTGGTGGATCACGGCGCGGATGTCGGGCTTGTCGACGCCCATGCCGAAGGCGACGGTGGCGGCGATCACCCGGGTCTCGCCGCGCATGAAGCGCTCTTGGATGGCGTCGCGGTCCTCGCGCTGGGCGTGATAGGACTCGGCGGCGATGCCCTCGCGCTTGAGCGCCGCCGCCATCTCCTCGCAGCCGGCCCGCGAGCGGACATAGACAATGATCGCGCCATCCAGTTTTTTGCACAGCCCGACAACCTGGGCGTGCTTGGCGTCGTTGCTGGCGACCTTGACGACCTCGAAGCTTAGGTTCGGCCGGAAGACGTTGGTCCGCACGACCTCCAGCGCGCCAAGCTGGGCGCCGATCTCGCGCTCGGTGGTCGGGGTGGCGGTGGCGGTCAGGGCCAGCACCGGCGGCCGCCCCAGCTGGCGCAACGCCTCGCCGATAAAGAGATAATCCGGCCGGAACGACATGCCCCAGAGCGAGACGCAGTGGGCCTCGTCGACGACGAACAGCGAGATCGCCGCCTGCTGGAGCGCGTGGAGGAACTGGCGGTTGCGCAGCCGCTCCGGCGCCACGTAGACCAGCTTGAAGCGCCCGGCGGCGATGTCGCGCAGCCGCATCTGCACATCTTGGTGGCTGATGCTGCTGTTGATCAGAGTCGAGCGGCGCCGCACCGCCGGGGGCAGCCCGTCGAGCTGGTCTTTCATCAGGGCGATCAGCGGCGAGATGACCACAGTGGCGTGGGGCAGCAGCAGCGCCGGCAGCTGGTAGCAGAGCGACTTGCCGGCGCCGGTCGGCATCAGCGCCAGCGTCGATTGGCCGGCCATGACCCGCTCGATCACCGCCTGCTGCCCGCCGCGGAAGCCCGGCAGGCCGAAATGGGCCTCCAGCGCCTCGGTCAGGCTTTGGGGCAGCTCATGGCCGCTCTCATCCGGGGGCCCTGTGGGCGGCTCGGCGGCCGACGGGCTCGCCAGATCTGGTTGGGTCATCGGCTGATTCCTCGGGGTGGCGCAAACATTTGAGCTACAGGATACCACAATCTGCCTCCACCAGTATTTAGATGCAATCGCGCGCCGAATCTGCCACCGAATCGCCGGATCGTGTTACGATTCCCCCAGCTATTGTTTTGCGGAAACGAGGACCTGCGTGCTGGACACCTATCGATTGATCATTACGGCGGCGCCCGAGTCGCTGGCGGCGGCCCTGGCGGAGCTGCGTTTCGGCCAGCATCGGGTGCTGTCGACCGAGCTGGAGCCGGGCGTGGCCCTGATCGAGCTGGAGCAGCCGCTGGACGAGCTGCTGCCCCAGCTGGAGCGCCGCCCGTCGATCTTCATCCGCCACTGGGCGCCGGTTCACCGCGAGCTGCTGCTCGACGGCACGCCCGCCGATCTCGACCGCCTGGCCAAGATCGCCGTCGGCCTCGCCGAGCACCTGACGCCCGGCCAGCCGTTCAGCGTCCAAACCCGCATCCTGGGCGAGCAAGAGGGCCATCTGACCCGCTTCGATGTCAACGACCGGCTGGCCGCCGACATCCAGGACGCCGCCGGCGCCGCGCTCGATGTGCGCCAGCCCCGCGATGTGGTCTCGGTGGCGGTCGCCGGCGAGCGGGCCTACCTGGGCGTCTCGACCGCCGCCTTCAATCGCTCGTCCTGGGCCGGCGGCGTCCATCGCTTCGCCCGCGAGCAGGGCCAGCTCAGCAGGGCCGAGTTCAAGCTGCTGGAGGCCCAGGCGGTCTTCGGCTTCGAGTGGCCGGACTGGGGCCAGGCCCTCGACCTGGGCGCCGCGCCCGGCGGCTGGACCCGCGTCCTGCGCCGCGCCAGCCTGCCGGTGGTGGCGGTCGATCCCGCCGAGCTGGACCCGCGCATCGCCCGCGATCCCGAGGTGCGCCACCTCCAGATTGTCGCCCAGCAGTACCTGCCGACCCGCGAGCGCTTCAGCGTGATCGTCAACGACATTCGGATGGACGCCCGCGACTCGGCCCGCCTGATGTGGGACGCCGCCGCCTCGCTGGAGCCGGGCGGCATCGCCGTCGTGACGCTCAAGCTGCCCCACGAGCACGCCCCCAAGATCGCCCACCACGCGCTGGCGATCCTCTCCTCCGCCTACGAGCTGGCCGGCGCCCGCCAGCTGTTCCACAACCGCTCCGAGGTCACGGCGGTCCTACGCCCGCGCTAGCCCCCCGCCGCCCGCTCCATCCCGCCGGACGCACGCCCCGCTGCCGGCGGGATCCCCGTCCCTGGCAGATGGATTTAGCGCGGCCTAAAGGGCTAAAACGAGAATCATTATCGTTTGACAGGCTCCGGGGGGCGGCGTTATACTCCAGCGGGAATAAAAACAGTTTATTCCGACATAACCGACAATTCATCCATTCCATGCCGAATGGATGCGGAGGATTTCATGCGACGCTGGTCATTTTTGCTGATTCTGACGGTCGCCCTGGCTGGCTGCGGTGCCCAGGGGGCGCCCGCCGACACCGCCACCACGACCCCGCCCCAGACGGAGGCCACGACGGCCCCTGCCGCTGGCACTGGCGATCTGAGCGCGATCAAAACCTATCTCACCGATAAAGTCGCCGAGCTGAAGGGCAACACCGGCAAGCTGGTGGCCGCCAGCAACCAGTACTACGAGCTGGCCAAGGCCGCCAACTTCGACTACGCCGCGCTGTGGCAGTCGAAGTCCAAGGAAGTCTCCGCGCCGCTGCTCCAGGCCAAAGAGGCCTGGGTCGCCGCCAGCCCCGGCTACGAGCAGATCGAAGGCATCGTGGCCGGCGTGCCGAGCCTGGCCGATTTCGACGTGATCCTCGACGCCGGCTCCTCGGGCGCTGACGGCGGCGACAACGTGGCGCCGGTCGATCTGACCCTGGCCGACGGCCGCACGCTCGCCAAGCCCGGCAACCTGTTCGGCGTGACCGAAACCACGCTCTGGGGCACCGCCCCCGAGTGGACGGTCGCCGATGTCAAGGCCGACCTCGACGGCGACGGCCAGGTCGAGTTCGGCGAGTCCCTGCCCGACGCCAACGTGCTCAAGGCCGGCGCCGAGGCCTTGGACCGCTACACCGGCGAGCTGCAAACCGCCGCCGCCGCCTGGCAGCCGACTGACGCCGACGCTTTCACCGCCCTGGTCGTGATGATCCCGACCATGGACGAGTACTTCGGCGCCTGGAAGAATTCGCGCTTCGTCGCCGGCGAGGCCTCGACCCAGCGCGATTTCGTGGCGATCTCGCGCCTGTCCGACATCCAGAACATCCTCGGCAGCCTCCAGGTCGTGTATGCCAGCGTCAAGCCCAAGGTGACGAACCTTGACAAGGCCCAGGCTGATCAGATCGAGCAGGAGCTGACGGATCTCAAAGCCTACGTCGCCGATGTCTACGCCAAGGAGCAGGGCGGCAAGCAGTACACCGCCGAGGAAGCCGATCTGCTCGGCACGGAAGCCCAGAATCGCGCGACCGGCGTCACCGGCAAGATCTCGCAGGTCGCCGCCAAGCTGAACATCGAAATCAAGCAATAGCTTGATTCGCCCGATTCGCTCCGGCTTCCGTCCCTGAGACGGAGGCCGGTTCCTGCTTTGTAGCCGGCAGCCGCCCCGCCGAGGCGCGGGCTGCCTTCGCAGAGGAAGTGTCATGAACGCAGCCCGATGGTTCTTGATGGTGATTGTCTGCGGCGCGCTGCTTTGGCCGCATGCCGGCGCCGCCGCCGAACAGCCGCCCGCCGCCCAAGCCGAGCAGCTGCGCGCCGCGCTGGTGGCGACCCAGCTCCAGTTCGATGACAGCGCGGCGGCCCGCCGGTCGCTCGCCACGGCGCGGGCTGCCTACGGCGGCAGT
>DASWWB010000722.1:0-2756 GCA_036406115.1 Herpetosiphonaceae bacterium | reverse complement strand
GTCAGGGGTCAGGGGTCAGGGGTCAGGGGCGGCTTCCGAGCCGGATGGATCTCTCGGCGGCGCGTGCCAGTCTCCCCCTCCGGCCTGATCCCTGATCCCTGACCCCTAAAAATCTACGCCGCCTCGCCCTCCGCGTGCTCAGCCGGTTTGTGGCCGAAGCCGAAGCGGGTCTTGAGGCCGTCGAGCAGGCTGTAGACGACCGGCACGACCAGCAGCGTGAGGAAGGTCGAGGTGAAGAGGCCGCCGATCACGACGACGCCCAGGTCGGCGCCGATGAAGCCGCCCTCCTCAAGGCCCAGCGCCAGCGGGATGAGCGCCACGATCGTGGCGATCGCCGTCATCAGGATGGGCCGCAGGCGGACGCGGCCGGCGCGCAGCAGGGCGTCGTAGGCGCTCATCCCGCGCTCCTCGCGGTACTGCTCCACCAGCTCGACCAGCACGATCCCGTTGGTGACGACGATGCCGACGAGCATCAACAGGCCGATCATGGTCGTGATGCCCGCCGGCTTGCCGGTTAGCAGGAGCGACAGCACCACGCCGATGATCGCCATGAGCACCGAACACAAGATGATCAGCGGGTTGAGCAGCGAGCCGAACGAGATCATCATCACGATGTAGACCAGCATGATCGCCACCAGCAGGGCCAGGCCCATGTTGGCGAAGGTTTCGGTCTGCGAGCGGGCCTGAGCTCCGGCCTGGATAAGCACGCCCTCGGGCAGGCCGATGTTTTTGCTGATCTCCTCCTCGATCGCATCCTGGGTCTGGAAGGTGTTGTCGGAGGTGAATTGGCCGCTGATCGAGGCGGCGCGGTCGCCGTTGATGCGGGTGATCGAGCTGGCGCCGGGCACCTCCTCGATCTCCGCGACCTCCTCCAGCGCCACCGGGCTGACCGTGCCGACCGGCAGCTTGCGCAGGGTCTCGATGTCGAGATCGGACTGATCGACCTGGACGAACAGCTCAAGCTGGTCCTGGCCTTCCAGCGTCACATCGCCCGCCCGCTCGCCGGCCAGCAGGGCGCGGATCTGGAGCGCGATCTGGGCGGCCGAGGTGCCGTGTTTGATCGCCTTCTGCGGATCGACAGTCACCTGGAGCTCGGGCTTGACCTCGGCCAGGCTGCTCTTGACGTTGGCCACCGGGAAGCGGTCGCTGGCCTTGTTGCCGCCGATCGCCGCCATGATCTTGTCGTTGGCCTCGCGCAGCTTGTCAACGTCGGCGCTGACCAGCGTGATGTCAAGGCCGCCGGTGCCGGGCGCGCTGCCGCCGACGGCGATGGTCTCGGCCGCCGCCGTCTCGACGCCGGGCAGCGCCTTGACCTGGGTCTCGATCTGCTTGGCCAGCGTGATCGGATCGGCGACCTTCTCGTTGTCGAGGATCAGGGTGAAGTCGGCGCGGTTGCTGGCGCCGGCGCCGCCCGAGCGGTCGCGGGCGCGGTCGGCGCCGCCGGCCCTGCCGACGACGGTTTGGATGTCGCGGACCTGGCCCTGGTCTTGCAAGGGTTTGATCAGCGCTTCGATCTCATCGGCCTTGGCGGAGGTCGCCTCCAGGTTGGTGCCTGCCGGCAGGCTGATGCTGAGCGTGATGTTTTTCTCCGACTGGTCGGGGAGGAAGGTGACTTTCAGCAGCGGAATGGCCGCGCAGCTCGCCAGCAACAGCGCGCCCGCGATCACCAGCGTGGCCCCCCGGTAGCGCAGCGACCATTTGAGCGCGGCGGTGTACCAGCGCTGGAGCAGCGTCTCCTCGGGCTCGGGCTTGGCGCTGCGGCGCAGGAACAGCCGGGCCAGCAGCGGGATTACCGTCAGCGCCACGACCAGCGAGGCCAGCAGGGCGTAGGTGACGGTCAGGGCGAAGGGCAGGAAGAACTTGGAGACGATGCCGCCGACCAGGCCCAGCGGCAGGAAGACGCAGACGGTGGTGATGGTCGAGGCGGTGATCGCCCCCGCCACTTCCTTGGTGCCGTCGATCACCGAGCGGTTCAGGTCGTCGCCGCGGTTGATGTGGCGGTAGATGTTCTCAAGCACCACGATCGAGTCGTCGATCACGCGGCCGACGGCCACGGTCAGGCCGCCCAGCGTCATCACGTTGAGCGAGAAGCCCTGGAGCCGCATCAGGATCAGCGCCACCACGATCGACAGCGGGATCGAGACGGCGGTGATCAGGGTCGAGCGGGTCGAGCGCAGGAACAGGAAGATGATGACCACGGCCACGATCGCGCCGATGAGGCCCTCGCTGACCACGGCGTTGACCGATTTGGTGATCTGGCTGCCCTGCTCGGCGACGATCTTGACGCTCAGCCCTTCGTTGCCGGGCCGGGCGCGGAACGCATCGAACTCTTTCTGCACCGCGTCGACGATCTCCACCGTGTTGCCGGTGGTGTCGCGCGAGATCTCCAGGCCCAGGCTGGCCTCGCCGTTGACGCGGGTGACGGTGTTGCCGCCGGTGGCGCCGATCTCGACCTCGCCGATGTCCTTGAGCCGGATGAGCAGCGCCTCCGGGATCTCGGCCGGGGCCGCCGGCGTTGAGGGGGCGTTCAGGCGCTGGGCGAGCGCGGCCTGGGACTCGGCGGGCAGCGCGGCGGTCAGCTCCGGCGTGAACAGGGCCAGGCCCTCGGCCGGGAATTGGTTGATAATCTCCGGCGTGATCTGCTCCGGCGAGGTGATGCCGAAGTTCTTCAGCGGCGCCGGGATCAGATCCGCCCCGCCGGTGACGGGCGTGGTCGGCAGCGTGCCGGTCACGGGAGCGGTGCCGGTCGGCCCTGC
>DASWWB010000721.1:0-1562 GCA_036406115.1 Herpetosiphonaceae bacterium | reverse complement strand
CAGTCTAGTGGCAGACTGGCCCTTCTTCGCTGCTGCAATGCGCTCCGCTCCCGGGCCTTACCCCTTGAAAACCAGCGTGAGCAGGCGCGGCGGCAGCGCGCGGTCGTCGTTGTCCCACCACTCGCGCAGCCCGGCCAGCGCGAGCCCAGCGCCCTCGGCGGCGGCGGTGAAATCGGAGAGGTGATGGGTGAAGGCGGGGATGGAGATCTGCTCGCCGCCGCGCCGGAAGTTGGCGGCCGAGCCCAGGTACTGCTTGAAGGGATGCAACTCCGACACCAGGAAGGCGCCGCCCGGCTGCAAGACCCGCCGGGCCTCGGCGAAAATCCAGCCCAGGTCGGCGATATGCTCCAGCACCAGATTGCAGATGATCAAATCGGCGCCGGCGTCGTCGCAGGGCCAGGGCTGGGTCAGATCGGCGGCGGCGAAGCTGACGTGGCCGGCGCCGGCCAGCTTGGCCCGGGCCAGCTCCAGCATGCCGGGGGAGAAATCCAGCGCCAGGACGCGCGGGGCGAGTCCTGCCAGCAGCCGGGTGTTTTTGCCGGTGCCGCAGCCCAGCTCGAGGATCGAGGCGAAGCGGCGCCCGGCCAGCAGCTCGCCGGTGGCGCGCTGATCGAGGTCGCGGGTCAGATTCGGGTCCTGGTCGTAGGTCGCGGCCCACGAACTGTAGCGGTCGCTGATGGACATGCTAGTGCGCTCCTGGCTCAAACGATCGTTGCTCGGCGCCTGGTTCGCCGGCCGGCGAATCTCGCGCGCCACGGCCATTTTATCCTGAAGACCGCCGGGTCGTATGCTACAATAGGCCCGATCAAGGATGGGGAAGCCAAATCGCGCCGCCCGGAGCTATTGCCGGCGGCGCGCTGAGCGGCGGCGCCTGCGCAGGCTTGCCCGGCGCCCTTCAGGACCCAATGATTCAGCACGGCCACCGCCGCCGCCCGCTGGGGCGCCGGCTCGCAACGAAAGGGGATCCAATGACTGGTGCTCGTCTGGTGTTTGTGCTGCTGCTCGCGCTCGCATGGGCGGCGCCGGCGGCCGCCACTCCGCCACGGCAGGGCGACACGCCCAAGATCAACGTCGACATCGACGCCTTGCCTGAGATCAACTATGAGACCGGGACCTTCAAAACCGCCGTGCGGGTCACTGGCGATACAGATATCTTGCGCGAGAACAAGGAGTTCGCGCGCTATCAGCTGATCCTGCTCGATGGCGCCACGCAGGTCTTCCAGTCGCCGCCCAAGCCCTTCGATATCGACAACACCGACATCGTGATTCCGCTCAGCGAGATGCCGTCGACGGTGATCCCGAGCGAACCCCGGCGCTACCAGGTGGCGGTCAAGATCTTCCTGCCGGAGCTGGAGGTCGAATCGCCGCCGCTGGGCTTCACCTTCCCCTCGCAGGCCAAGCCCAACCCGCTGCTAACCTACGGCCTGCCGGCGCTGGGCGTCGTGCTGGTGCTGGTGGGCGGCTTCTTCGGCTGGCGCTGGTGGAGCAAGCGGCCCAAGCGCGATGTGCCGAAGCCGGCCAGCATCTACAATCCGCCGACCGAGCGCCTGCCCCCGCTGCCA
>DASWWB010000720.1:0-5419 GCA_036406115.1 Herpetosiphonaceae bacterium | reverse complement strand
GGTCGGGCTGGGCGTGGGCGGCAGGGCCAGCGCCACCGTCACGGCGGGCGGATCGGCGGCCAGGCTGAGGCCGGGGGGCAGCTCGATCGCCGGCTTGAGGGCGTGGGGGCCGGGGCCGAGGCCGCCGGCGTCGACCGTCGCGCTGAACTCACCCGCAGCCAGCGCCGCCGCCGAGCCCTTCAGCAGCACGGTGATCCGCTGGTCGCGCAGCTCCAGCAGCAAGCCCGGCGGCGCGTTGATCACGGCGACCGGCAGACTGACGGCGAACTGGGACTCGATCGGCTCCAGCCGGATCGTCGCCACCACCGAGGGGTCCTGCTGGCTCTCGAACAGCGTGATGCCAGGCGGGAAGCGCAGACGCACGCTGGCGGTGAAGGAGTCGGTGGCACCCAGCAGCTGGATCGGCTGGGTCTCGATGAACTCCACGTCGCTCAGGGCCCGCGAGCTGCCGACCAGGGTCACGAAGGCCGGGCTCAGGGTGATGATCGGCCGCATGCCGGCGGCCGGCTGGTCGCGCACCACCGGCACGACCGGCACCCGCTTGATGCCGCTGCTGGAGCGCACCGACACCTGGACCTGGACGCTTTCCGGCCCGACGCTCACGCCCTTGACCTCGCGGCCCGCCAGGTCGGTCGGCACCACCATGCGGGCGATGTTGATGTCGCTGGTCTGGGCTGCCAGATCGATCTCGATCTGGCCAGCGACGACGCGCCGGACCTGGCTGGCAGGCCCGCGCACCTCGACCATGCGCTGGAGATTGTTGTTGAAGCGCGCGACCGGCGAGCTGGCCTCGTAGGTCGAGGGCGGCTGACCCACCGTGATGATCTCCAGCGGCACGGTAGCCGTGATCAGCGGCTCGATGACCACAGTCACCTGGGCGGGCTGGATGGCGAGGAAGGTCAGCTCGACCTGGCGCGGCACCGAGCTGGCGCGGATCAGCACCGGCAGGCTGTGGGTGCCGGGGTCGAGGCCCGCCAGGCTGACGTAGGGTTGGAGATTCTGCTTGGTGATGCGCGACAGTACATCTTGCGGGCCGACCACCGTGGCGCTGACGGTCTCAGCGGGGGCGACGAGCGGCAGTCCCTCGCCGTCGACCAGCAGCGCGCCCTCGGGCAGGTCCTCGGCCTGGAGCGAGAGGCCGGTGAACGAGGCGCTCTGCTGCGGGTTTTCGGTGAAACTGACAAACACCCAAAGCGTGCTGGCCAGAATCAGGGCGAGCGCGAGCCGCAGGCCGCTGGCGTAGAGTGATCTCATCCGTCTTCCTGGTCTGTAATTTCAATCTTGAGCAGCGAGCCCAGCAGGCGGCGCAGCCGGCCCTCGCTGAGATGGCGGACCATGCGGCCGTCGTGGGCGATCGAGATGCTGCCCGTCTCCTCCGACACCACCACGGCGATCGCGTCGGACTGCTCGCTGATGCCGAG
The DNA here is from genome assembly GCA_036406115.1 of Herpetosiphonaceae bacterium. GTDB lineage: Bacteria > Chloroflexota > Chloroflexia > Chloroflexales > Herpetosiphonaceae > DASWWB01. The sequence goes on along the minus strand of DASWWB010000720.1, from coordinate 3,998 downwards.
CGCGGCCCGGTGGCGAGTGCCGTAGCGGGTACTGCCGACCACGTTCTCGCTCAGCGGCAGCACGCAGTTGGCCGCCAGGATGCGATTGCGCCGGAACAGCACGGCCATGTCGTGCAGCGGGGCGTTGGGGAAGAAAATATTCACCAGCAGCGGCACCGAGATCCGCGAGTCGACGATCACGCCGCGATCGGCGTACTCCTGGAGGCCGGTCTCGCGCTCGATCACCATCAGCGCGCCGATCCCCTGCTGCGACAGCTGCTTGGCGGCCCGCGAAATGCCGCCGATCATCTCCTCCAGCTCGCTGCGGTGGGGCGTGCCGAAGGGCCGGCCGAACCACTCGCGGGTCCGGCCCAGCGACTCAAGGGCGCGGCGCAGCTCAGGCTGGAACAGGATGGGAATAGCCACGAACAGCGCCGGGCTGACCGCCTCGCGAATCAGCCAGCGCAGCGTGCTGAGGGGCAGGAACGAGCCGGCGACCAGCGCCACCACCAGCAGGATGCCGACGCCGCGCAGCAGCTGGACCGCCCGCGTGCCGCGGATGACGCCCAGCAGCCAGAAAAACAGCAGCGAGACCAGCGCGATGTCGAGCACGCTCAGCCACGACAGCCGCTCCCAAATTTCCTTCACGCTTGGCACGAACCGCAATTCCCCCCATCAGCCGCACGGGCAACGACGAAGGCACGGCGGGCCGTGCCTTCGTCGGGCAAGCTCCTCAGGCGCTGCTCAGGCGCTGGCGGCCTGCTGCTGGTCCAGCATGCGCTGGGCCGCGTTTTGCAGCACCTCGACCCGGTCGTCGTCCGGGATGAGCTTGGCCAGCTGCTTGTAGACGCGCACCGCCTGGGCGTACTCGCCGACCCGCATCAGCACGTCGCCGAGCTGCTCGTAGGCGTCCGGGTCCTTTTGGTTGAGCGCGATCACCTGGTGATAGGAGGCGATCGCCTCCTCGTAGTTGCGCTGCTGGATGGACAGGCGGGCGATCTCGCGCAGCTGGGCGATCGCGTCGTTGGTGCGCAGCGAGAGAATGTTGAAGCTGACGAGCTGCTGGCGGGCCTCGGTGTCGTTGGGCGCGATCTGGACGATCCGATTGTACATGTCGGCGGCCTTCTGGATCTGGCCCAGCGTCCAGTAGATATCGGCGGCCTGCTGGATGCTGGCGACGGCGTCCTTGATCTGGCCCTGCTTGCGCTGCATCTCGGCCAGATCGTCGAGGCCGGCGAGGCCCTGGTCGAGATAGCCGCGGCGCAGCTGCATCTGGACGAAGCGCGACTTGATCGGGATATTGTTGGGCGCCAGCTTGAGCGCCAGCTCCAGGGTCTCCAGGGCGCGGTCGAGCTGGCCCTGGCCTTCGTAGTAGCTGGCCAGCTCATCGAGCTGGGCCATGGCCTCGGGCAGCCGGCCCTGGCGGAAATAGATGTCGGAGAGCTTGGTGTAGGCGGCCCGGTCGTAGGGGATGAGCTGCTTGACTTTCTGCAAGGCGGCGATCGCGCCCTCCAGGTTGTCGCCGGCGGCGTAGGCCTCGGCCAGGCGGCGTTGCAGCTCGCCCTCGCCGAAGGTGGCGGCGAAGGCGTGCTTGGAGCCGCTCGACGGCACGCTGCCCGTCGCCAGGATGCCCTCGATCCGCTGGAGCTGCCGGATCGACTCGGCGGCGTTGCCCTGGGCGATATGGCTGTCGGCCATCGCCTGATGGACCAGCAGCGCTGGCAGCAGCGGGTCGGGGTCGCTCTCCAGCAGCTCCAGCGCCAGCTCGAACGAGAGCTGCGAGCCCGAGTGCTGCTGGGAGGCCTGCTGGATCAGGCCGAGGATAAAGTGCAGGATCGGCCGCTCGTTGATCATCAGGATCGAGCGGTACTCGGACTGGACATCGTTGGCGGCGGCGGGCTGCTCGCGCAGCTTCTCCAGCAGCGCGCCCAGCGAATCCCAGATCGCGTCGGGGAACTCGCCGAGCATCGCCAGGGCGATGTTGACCTGGGCCAGCACCACCAGATCGTTGGGCGTCTTGGTCAGGACGCGGCGGAACTCATCGAGCGCCGTCTCCCAGCGCTCCAGCTTGAGCAGGGTCTGGCCGTACTGGGCGCGCAGCGACGGGCTGTCCGGCGCCCACTCCAGGGCGCGGCGGAATTCCTCCAGCGCCTTGTTGGTCTGGCCCATGCGGAAGTGCTGGCTGGCGACCAGGCCCAGCTGCTCGGCGGCGTCGGCGACGCGGCCCTGGGAGCGCAGCAGCTCGGCCAGCTCGCTGCGGATCGACACGCCGTCGGCCGACAGGTCGATCAGCCGGTAGTAGACATCGATCGCCTTCTTGAACTCGCCGCGGGCTTTGTAGGTTTCGATCAGCAGCCCGAACTTGGTCAGGGCCTCGTCGGGCCGGCCGATGCGCTCCAGGATCTCGCCCATCCGCAGATGGATGGGATAGAACTCCAGATCGGCCTTGATCACCTCGTGGCAGGCGTCGATCGCGGCGTAGAACAGCTGCTGCTCGGCGTAGTGCTCGCTGGCCTCGACCAGGCGCTGGATGTATTCGGAGCGATCGGAGACATCGATCGGCGACAGCGGGGCGTACTGGGTCGCCTCGGGCTCGGGCAGCGTGGCGGCCAGCACATCGAGCGGATCGACATCGGTGAGCTGCGAGCCGCCGAACAGCAGCGAGTCGAACCCGGAGGAGGCCGGCTCCTCGGCGACGGGCTCGCCGGGCCGCTTGGGGGCCAGGAAATCGGTGATCGAGGGGATGCGGCCCCAGGTCTCGGTGACCGACTCGGGCGGCTCGGGCTCGGCGGGCGGCGCGCCCTGGAGCGCGCCGGTGCCCAGCATGCGCAGCTTGGACATCATATTGCGCTCGGTCAGGTCCTTGGCCTTGGCGTTGTACTCGGCGGCCTGCTCGGCGCCCCAGCGCTTGCCCTGGAGGAAGCCGGCCAGGGTCGAGTAGAGCGAGGCGGCGCGGGCGATGTCGCCCAGATCCTGGTAGATCGCCGCCGTGATCTCGTACATATCGATCAGATCCGCAGCCTCGTCCTTGCCGATCGACTGGAGATCGACGTAGCGGATGGCCTGCTCAAACTCCTGGGCCGCCCGCTCCAGCTTGTCGACCTTTTGATAGACCGTGCCCATGGCGTAGTGGGCGGAGAGGGCGTACTCATCGTTGTGAGTGGCGCTTTCCAGCACCTTGAGCGCCTCGTCGTAGCGGCCCAGCTCATCGTAGAGCAGGCCGAGGCTGTACTGGACGTCCGGCCGGTCGGGCTGGGCCGCCAGCAGCAGCTCGTAGATCTGGGCCGACTCGGCGTGCTGGTTGGCGGTTTGCAGCTCGATGGCGTTGGCGCTGGCCTGCTCGAACTGTTCGGGCGTGCGCGGCACCGAGCGCCCGTCCCAGGGGCCGTCGGGGACGTCGGGCAGCTCGACGAACTGGGCGGCCTCGACCTTTTTCTGGAATTCCTTGGCCGACAAGCTGTTGGGATCGACGCCCAGCGCCTCGGCGGCGGCCTCGGCGGCGGCCTCGGCATCGCCGGAGTCCAGGTAGTGCTGGCCGACAGTCAGGTACTCGCGGATGGCGGCCGGCTTGTCGCCGGAGTCGGACAGCAGCATGGCAAGGCGGATGCGGCCCTCGGCGTGGCGCTGGTCCATCTCCAGGATCTCGCGGTAGGCGCGGATGGCCTGGGGCGTCTGCTGGGCTTCGATCTGGCGCTCGGCGAGCTGGAGCAGCAGGCCGATCGCGCCGGCGGTGTCGCCCTGCTGGCGCTTGATTCTGCTGATGTACTCGAGGTACGTCGGGTTGTTCGGGTCGGAGGCGCTCAGCTCGCTGAAGATCTGGAGCGCCTGGGGCAATTTATCGGTATGGAAACAGGCCGTGGCGGCGGCGGTCCGGGCCTGCTCGTGGCGGGGGAATTCCTGCATGGCCTGGGCCGCCTCTTTGAGCGCCCGGTTCCAATCGCCCTGCCGCGCGGCATCCTGGTACTGATCCATCGCACGGTCGAAGATAGCTTGATTGCCTGGCATCCTGGCCTCCGACA
>DASWWB010000719.1:0-5062 GCA_036406115.1 Herpetosiphonaceae bacterium | reverse complement strand
CCAGGTCGCCGCGCTGGATGATCTCCCTGGCCAGGCGCAGGGCTGGCAGGAAGCGCAGCTCGTGATCGAGCAGGCTGAGCTTGCCGGGGTGCTGGGCGGCGGCGGCCGCCAGCTCCAGCGCCTCGGCGGTATTGAGGGCTGTCGGTTTTTCGCACAAGACATGCTTGCCCGCCGCCAGCGCCGCCAGCGCCATCTCGCGATGGAACGCGGGCGGCGTCACAATGCTGATCAGCTCCGCGTCGCCAGCCAGCAAATCGCGCCAATCGTCGAAAGCGGCGACGCCGAGCCTGCCGGCCTCGCGGGCGGTCTTCTCCCGATTCTGGCCGGCGAGGCCGCTGATCTCCAATCCGGCCAGCCGGAACGCCGGGACCTGGACCCGCGCGCCCCAGCCGGTGCCGATGATGCCAATCCGCATTGGTCGCTCCTTTTCGCTAGAATCCACCAAGCCATTGTACCGGGCTTCGGCCGCCGCGCACAACAAAACGGGGCGCTGCGGCGCCCCGTTTCATTGGCTCTACTCGACTCGTCGGACTCTCGGGAGATTCATGGCCGATGTCTCAAGCGAGGCCCGCCGTTCTCAGGCCCCGGCTCAATCCATCTATTCGCTCAGCGAGAGTCATGCACCAATCGTGCCGCCGGTTTAGTAGGAGCGGGCGAAAATCACCTGCTGGCTGGTCTGCTGGCCGGTGACGACGCAGGTGCCGGGCTGCTCGGGCTGCTCGAAGGGAATCACGCGGATCGTCGCCTTCAGCTCGTCCTGGATGCGCTGCTCGTCGGCGTCGGAGCCGGCCCAGTAGGCGCGGGCGAAGCCGGTCTCGACCGCCTCGGTCAGCTCGCCGTAGGAGGAGACATCGACCGTGCGCTGGTCGCGGAAGGACTTGGCGCGCTCGAACAGGCTTGACTGGATCTCCTCCAGCAGCGCGGCGAGCCGGTCGGCCAGGCCCTCCTGGGGCACGAACTGCTTGCCGTCGCGGCCGGGGATATCGCGGCGGGCCACGGCGACCGTGCCCTTCTGGACATCCTTCGGCCCGACCTCGACCCGCACCGGCACGCCCCTCAGCTCCCACTCGTTGTATTTGAAGCCGGGCGAGAGGTTCTCGCGGGCGTCGATCTTGAAGCTGAAGCGGCCCTTCCACTCGGCGGTCAGCCGATCGACCGCCGCCATCACCGTCGCCCGCTCCTCGTCGTTCTTGAAGATCGGCACCACGACCACCTGGATGGGCGCGAGGCGGGGCGGCAGCACCAGGCCGTCGTCGTCGGAGTGGACCATAATCAGGCCGCCGATCAGGCGGGTCGAGGCGCCCCAGGAAGTGGTCCAGACGTGCTCCTGGCGGTTGTCGGGCGTCTGGTAGGTGATATCGAAGGCCTTGGCGAAGTTCTGGCCCAGATTGTGAGAGGTGCCGGCCTGGAGCGCGCGGCCGTCCTGCATCATGGCCTCGATCGCGTAGGTGCGGAGGGCGCCGGCGAAGGTCTCGCGGCGGGTCTTGCGGCCGCGGAACAGCGGAATGGCCATGACGCTCTCGACGAAATCGGCGTAGACATCATGGAGAATCATCAGCGTCTCGGCCTCGGCCTCGGCCTCGGTGGCGTGGGCGGTGTGGCCCTCCTGCCAGAGGAACTCGGTGGTGCGGAGGAACGGGCGCGGGCGCAGCTCCCAGCGCACCACGTTGGCCCACTGGTTGATCAGCACCGGCAGGTCGCGCCAGGACTGGATCCAGCGCGAGTAGGTGTGGCCGATGATCGCCTCCGAGGTGGGGCGGACCACGTAGGGCTCCTCGAGCTGCTTGCCGCCGGCGTGGGTGACGACCGCCACCTCGGGCGCGAAGCCCTCGACGTGCTCGGCCTCTTTCTGCAAAAAGCTCTGGGGGATGAACAGCGGGAAATAGGCGTTGACGTGGCCGGTCGCCTTGATCCTGGCGTCGAGGCCGCGCTGGATGCCCTCCCAGATCGCGTAGCCGGTCGGCTTGATGACCATGGCGCCGCGCACCACGCCCGACGGCTCGGCGAGGTCGGCCTGATCCACAATATCGAGATACCACTGTGCGTAATTGTCGGCGCGAGTGGCGATGCCCGCCTTAGCCATGCTGCCTCCTTGTATCTGTTGCTGGCGCTGTGCGATAATAGCAGCCTATTGTACGGAAAAGCCTGCGGCTTGGCAAAGCCGGGGGAAGGGAGCGCCGTGAACAAACTGATTTTGCGCTGGCTGGTCAACGCCGTGGCGATCGGCGTCGCCGTCTCGGTGGTGCCGGGGATCCGCGTCGGCAGCGGCGAGGGAATCGATGTCGTGGCGCTGCTGGGCGTGGCGCTGATCTTCGGCCTAGTCAACGCGCTGGTGCGGCCGGTCCTCAAGCTGCTGTCGTGCGCGCTGGTTGTGCTGACGCTGGGCCTGTTCATCTTTGTGATCAACACCGCCATGCTGTTCCTGACGGCCTATCTGGCGCGCAGCCTCGACATTCCGTTCCAAATCAACGGGTTTGCCAACGGATTGGTCGCTTCTGTCGTAATAACGGTCATAAGCCTGGCGCTGAACCTGTTTATCCCCGATGGCGACGAGCGCCGCCGGAAATAGCGCTTGACCCGGCCAGGCCAATCGACTATGCTGCCTGCGCAGCAACCAACAGAGGTGACGCCATGAGCGACTTCCAGCGGCCCAACAATCCCCAGCCCTCCGCCTACGAATCCTATACCCAACCCCTGCCGCCAGGCCAGGAATGGGGCGCGCCCATGCCCCCGCCCAACGCCATGCCACCCGTGATGTCGCCCTACGCCAATCAATCCTACTACGTTCCCATGACAACCCAAACGCAACGCCCGGGCGGCGTGGCGGCGATCGCGGTCTGGCACTGGGTGCTGGCCGGCTTGTACGGGCTGGTCGGGGTCGCGGTGATCGGGCTTGGCGGCACAGCGCTGAGCATGCTCCAGCAGGCGGGCGAGCTGCCCGCCGGGGCCGGCACGCTGGGCTTCGGCGTCTTCCTCGTCGTCTTCCTCCTTTTCGCGGCGATCGCGGCGGCGCTGTTTTTCGCCGGCCGCGGCCTCTGGAAGATGAGCAACGGCGGCCGCATCATGACGATCGTGGTCGACGGGATCTACATCTTCTTGACTGGGCTCGGGCTGCTTGGCGCCGACAGCGATCCCAGCATCGTGTCGGTGGCCGGCATGTTGATCGCGATCGCGACGATTGTCTATCTCTGCACGCCCAAGGTCCGGGCGCTGTTCAGATAACGTTTTTTCCTGCCGCCCGCGCTAGCCCGCGGCATGGGCGGCGCCTCCGGCGAGACGCGGGGAAACGCATTTCTTTAGAAGGAGCACCGGATGAGCAATCCCAACAATCCTTACGGCAGCCAGCCCGAGCCTGGCTACGGCCAGCAGCCCGGCCAGCAGCCTGGCTACGGCCAACAGCCTGGCTACGGCCAGCAGCCAGGGTATGGCCAACAGCCCGGCTACGGCCAGCAGCCAGGGTATGATCAGCAGCAGTACGGCCAGCAGCAGTACGGCCAGCAGCCAGGGTATGGCCAGCAGCCTGGCTACGGCCAGCAGCAGTACGGCATGCCGCAGGGCTACGCGGTGCCGCAGGCGATGAGCGGAGCCTTCGCGAGCTTCTGGCGCCGCTTCGGCGCGTGGATAATCGACATCATCATCCTCGGCATCATCGGCGGCGTGATCAGCGCGGTCCTGGGCGCCGGGTTCAGCTTCAGCGCGATCGGCGGCCCGCGCGGCTTCGCCGGCGGCAAGGGCGCGGTCATCATCGCCAGCCTGATCAACCTGGCGATGAACATGGCCTACTACGGCTACTTCTATGGCACCACCGGCCAGACGTTCGGCAAGCAGATCCTGGGCGTCCGGGTGATCCGCAAGGACCGCCAGCCGCTCAACCTGCAGATCGGCCTGATGCGCGCCGGGGTGGTCCTCGCCGCCTCGGTCGTCAGCATCGTGCTGCTGTTGATCACCGACCTCTCCAGCCTCTCCTCGCTCAGCACCTACGGCACGATCAGCACCGCGATCGGCCTGCTGCAGCTGCTGGACTATCTGTGGATGCTGTGGGACGCCGACAAGCAGACACTCCACGACAAGGTGGCCGGCACGGTCGTCGTCCGCGCCTAAGCGGCGGGCCCGGCGGCCCAAGGCCGCGTGGTATAATGGACGGGCTTCTCCGCGCGAGAGGCCCGTCATTAGCACTTAAGGAGCCAACCATGTCCGATGGTATGCCTACCCATGAGCTTGATCTGGTCGTCGGTTCGATGATCACCGTTCGCCCCGAAGAGGATCAGGCCATGTATAACGAGGAGAAAGCCTGGCTGGAAGATGTCCAGGATTTGCTCCGCGAAGAAGGAATTCAGGTTGACCTGGTCTCGCGGCCGGGCACCGAGGTCTGGGAGGGCGGGATCGAGTCGTTCAACGACCTGTACACCCTGCGCCGCCTGGCCGCCCACGCCGAGCGCGGCAACGATCTCTCGGGCGTCGCCGCCGAGCCCGGCGACGAGGACGAGGTCGATCCGCTGCTGGCCGATATCTGGGAGGGCGCCGAGCAGACCAAATTCCTCCATCTAATCAATCACCAGGGCGAGGGCGGCTACTACCTGCCCGTCGATTTCGCCGAGCCGATCTGGCTGAGCTACGGCGAGGACGAGGAGGAAGAGGACGAGGAGTGGAACGACGAAGTCGTCTCGTTCGGCTCGTCGGTCGCCCTGCTGCGCGAGCTGACCGATCTGGAGAGCCTGCTCGGCGGCGCCGGCTCCGCCGTCGACCATGCCCTGGCCACCCTGCGCACCCTGCGCGAGGCCGCCCAGAAGAGCATCGAGCACGAGCTTCCGGTTATCCTTTGGTAGTCGGCGCCGTCTCCGGCCGCTCCGGGCGGGCTTGCGCCCGGTCGGCCGGGACGGTATAATTTCGCATACGCACCCAACCGGCCACGCCGGCCATTTTTCCCTGCTCAATCTGCGAAGAGGAACGGCACTCGCATGGCTCAACACGTAGCTTCTCCGGATCTCGAGACGGCCCTGGATGAGTCAAAAGCCGCGCTGCTGCGCCTAACCCGGGCCGCCACCCAGGCGACGTCCCTGCG
>DASWWB010000718.1:0-5810 GCA_036406115.1 Herpetosiphonaceae bacterium | reverse complement strand
TCGGCCTGGCGCTGTTCGGCGGCGCGCCGACGCCCCCGCCGGAGCAGCCGCCGACCCCGACCCCGACGCTGGCGCCGACCCCAACCCCGAGGCCGCCCGTCCCCCAGGCGCTCCCGTCCGCTCCGATCGGCCCGCCGGCGGCGAGCCTGGCGCCGATCGGCGAAGATCGTAGATAGCCTTGGGGTCGCCCTGCTAGGACATCATCTCCCGGCTAGCCGAGCCGTGTGGCGCATACTGCCTCTTACCGTGGTGCCGTCCGGATTGCACTGATCAACGCACCATAGGTCATCCGATGGACGCTGTTGCGGGCGAGAGCCTCCTCAATCGGGGAGTCTGGCAGCAGCGTAATCGTGTACCGGCCATTGATTTGGTAGAGCGGTGGTCCATCGGGGAGCCGCACGCGCGTTTGGGGCGAGAGAAAGAGGACAACCCGCTCACCAACGCTAAACACCGACGTTTCTGCCGGCGACAAGGTAAGCTGATCAGATCCAAGCTGTCCTCCCATGGCCATAATCAGGATCTCGCCGGACGGGCTGTCGCCCTTCAGCAGAGTCTGTACCTGAATCGTGACGGGGCGAAAGAGGGCTTCCAGGTGCGCGCTGGGATCGGACGGGCGCCTGCCGGTTGGCGTTGTCCAGCGGTCAGGGCCAATCGCCGTGACGATCCCATCTACCACCATCTCGCTTTCTCGGGCCTGATCACCCGGGAGGATCGCTGATAGCTCGGCATAGCCTTGCACGATATAGGGCGTGATGACTGGGGTTGGCGGCAATGCCGCGCCTGACGCGGCGGCAAGGATGGGCGCGAGCTGCGGTGCGACGGGACGAAGCTGCTTCGAATCCTGACACCCACTGAGGAGCGCCCCCAGAAGGAGCATCCCGACCAAGGTATGCTGTAACCTCAACAGCGCCTGCGCTTTCTTATTCCAGTCGATCATCGCCGACGCCATCGTTCAGAGCGCGAACGGCGCCCATACACGCGGTGTGGGGAGCAGGCTGCTCATGGGACCGCTCCGGCCCAGGTGGTCTGGCGGTGCTCACCGCTGATACAACGCCTGGGCGATGGATGATTGAAGGGAGCCATGGGTGATGATGCCGCTCAGGTCGACGCCGAGGCTGACCAGGGTTTGGGCGACTTCCGGGCGAATCCCGGAGATACTCACCTGGGCGCCGAGCAAGCGCACCGCTTGCGCCGCATGCAGCAGCACATTGGCGATCTGTGTGTCAACGATGGGGACGCCCGTGATATCGATAATGACCATCCGCGCCCGCACACCGGCAACGCCAGTGAGGAGGGTCTCCATCACCCGCTGGGCGCGCCGGGAGTCGATCTGGCCGATCAGCGGCATGACCACAATGTCGCCTGTGAGGGGAATAAGCGGGGTCGAGAGTTCGTCGAGCGCCGCCTGCTGGGCCTGGATGCGCTGCTCCTGGAGCATATTCTGCATCAGGGCTTCCTGCATGTTGCGTTGCTCTGTCACATTCTGGAAAATAACCGCGAGATGCTGCGCATCGAGGGGGACGGCCCGCATTGTAAAGACGCCGCTGGTAATATCATCCTGATAGGGTTGCTCGCCCAGGTCGTGGGCTTCGCCAGATTGGAGGATGGTCGTAAACAGCTGGGGCATCCCGGTTTTGAGCGCCCCGGGAAAGATGGTCTCAATCGATTCCCCGATATGCGCGCGCAAATCCACGCCCAGGTAGCGCTGCCCGGCCTCATTGCCATACACGGCCGTCAGAGACGCCGGTTCGTCGGGGCGCGTCAGCCGCCAGATAAAGACACCGTGATCGAGTCCGTCAGTGTCTGCGCGGAGGAGCGAATCGACCGCCCCAGCACGCTCAACGCTGAGTTGCGCTTCCAGATCGCGGATCCGGCGTTGGAAGACGGCAATGTCATGGTCGGACGTCATCAATCCTCCCTTTTCAAGCAAGAGACGCCATGCACAGTCAGTGATCACACTGCGTGGGATGATGACGTCTGCTCCCTAGGCGTGATGCAAATGAACCCGGGCGAGACGCACCATGTTGTGCAGTATAGGCGATCGCTTCCGGCGATGCAATGGATTGCGCCATGCATCAAGCGGATTGACCGCAACCGACATCCATCACGCGGGGAGATGGCGCGCGAAAAAGGCCTGGGCCATCTCCCCGACCTGGCGATGGACGGTCGCCCGATCCACGCCTGGCTCATCGATGCAGAGCATGGGCAGCGCGTCGCGCCCGGCGGGGGCGCATTCGGCCAAGAAGGTATAGTGGCCGACCTGGCCGTCGACGAAGACAAGCTCGGCAGATGGGATGTGCTGGGCATACCAGGATGCATTCCGGGCTGGCGGGGTATTCGTATCAGCGACGCCCGCCACAATCTTGACCGGCACCGTGATCGGCGCCAGCCCCTGCGCGGAAAAGGCCTCGCCCAGCGCCGGCGCCATGACAAAGGCCGCGCCAATCCGGCGATCATGGTAGGAGCGCCGATGGCTCGCGTCCTCCGTGCTGAGCCGCTCAAGCGCCTGGACCAGCCCCGCCGCATCCGGAAACTCCGGGGGCGCCAAGGTTTCAAGCGACCGGCCGGCCCGCCGATACGCCGCGAGAAGTTCCCGCAGATCAAGCACACCGCCGGCGAGGGCCAGCGCGGTGTATCCTCCAAGCGAGAAGCCTGCGGCGCCAATCCGCCCTGGATCAATCCGCGGGCCGAACAGGGGATCGGCAAGCAGGCAATCGAGCATGACGCGGAGATCCTGGGGGCGGTCCCAGATGCGGGTAAAACCGTCGAGGGTATAGGGCTCGAGGGCCGTATTGCCGTGATGATTCACGCAAGCCACGATGGAGCCTTGCGCGGCCAGCGCGGTCGCCAGCCAGCCAAGCTGCAGCGCCATCCCGCCCGTCCCATGCGAGAGCACAACGAGGGGCAGGGTTGGCGGCGACGCAGCCGGAACCGCATCATGGGCCGCATCGCCGGCCCAAAAGAAGGGCGTTTCCGGCGGGCCGATCATGACCGGCAGCGGCCGGGCGAGGGGCGTCGCCGGATACCAGATGTGAGTCAGAATCGGGCGCGCTCCCGAGCCGCTTGCATGCAGGCGGGCCGGATCGGCGAAGGCGCGAGTGCAGAGGCCCACGGGATAGCTCATCGTCTTCCTCCCACCGGGTGCGGACAGTCCATGCATACCTCCTCATCCAGTGCCAAGCACGTGTGTCAGTGTACACCATCATCGGGCAGCTACCAGGACCCGGCCTGGGGACAGGCCAGAGGCGGCGGCGGCTTTATGGCGCTTGCAGAAAGAGAATGGAGTTGTCATCAGGATCGCGGACAGTGACGCTGGTCCCGGGCTGGTGGCCGTTGGCCGCCGCATCAATCGTCCCACCGCCGTCAACGGCGCGCGCCAGAGTCGCCGCCAAATCGGGCGTGGCATAGGTCAATTGATGCCGGCTGCGCTCCGCCTGGACTCCGGCAAGCGTATTCGGGCAGAGGATGAAGGTGAGGCCGTGCATCCGTCCCCGGTAGAGGGTCGTGCCCGCAACCTCAAGCGGGGTGAAGGCCGTGGCAAAGGTCGTCGCGTAAAAACGAACCATAGCCTCGGTGTGTGTCGTCGCCAGCGTGATCTGGGTGACTTGAAACGTATCGTCCGTCATGGGCGCGCTCCTTCGCTCCAAACGATGTCGTACGTCACTATAGCACATATGTGCGCCACGGCCTCACACCAGGGGGCGCGCAGGGGACAGCGCGATCCCCAGAAGCGCAACCGGCTGGCCCGTCAGCCGCCCCACCCCGTGCTGGTCACCGCTGTCAAGTTCATCGTGACCAGCACGCCGGGCTTGGGCAGCGCCTGCACCCCCACCACGGTCCGCGCCGGTCGATGATCGCCCATGGCCGCGCTGTAGGCCTCGTTCATGGCCGCAAAATCGCTCATCTCCATCAAAAAGACGGTGATATGGAGCACATGCCGGAGATCCGAATCGACTGTCGCCAACATCGCCGCGAAGTTCGCCAGGATCTGGGTGGTCTGGGTGGCGATATCCGTCCCCCGCAGCTGGTTCGTTGCCGGATCAAACCCCGCTGTGCCGCCGATCATCAGCAGCGGCCCGGCCTTCGCAATATGGCTGTACGGCCCAATCGGGGTGGGGGTGTTCGCCGGAATAAATGTTTCGACCATCATCGACATGCTGACCTCCTCGATCACGCTAGATCACCATTCGACCGGCAGCCAGTCCGCCAGCGGCGCTGCGGCGCGCTTAAAAATACGGCAGATCATCCTCCGCATCAAGCGCATCAAGATGGTATGATGATGCCTGGCGCGGGAGGGGCGCGCAGCGGCAGGCCACGGCGAGCGGACCACCCGCCGCCTGTCAGCCACAGGGCGCAGCTCCTCCCCGAGAATCTTAATGCTAGTGGGAGGATCAATGCTGGTCTATCAACCAGAGCAGCCGATCGATGCGGCAACCCTCCAGGACTTGGGCGATCCGGCCGGTCTTGGCGGAACGGTGCTTGCCGGCGCACCGCGAATTTCCATCCGAATCGACTACCAGCGCGACACGATCACCGCAGGGATCTTTGAGGCCACCACGGGGACGGTCCGGATTGTGTTTCCCTTTACCGAACATGCCACGATCCTCGAGGGGCAGGTGACGATCACCGACGCTGACGGGCAGCGCCATACGTATGGGCCAGGCGACAGCTACTTTATCGAGCAAGGCGCGGTGGTCCTGTGGGAGGTTACGGCCCCGCGGGTGCGGAAAAGCTTCTTTAATATTGTCAATCCCGCCGCCGAGACCGCCACCGGATAAGCCCCGCACAATCACGTGGCAGCCAGCGGACGATGCAGGCAGGGAGCCAGCAACGCTTCAGGCCGCTTTGACGCCTTGACCACCGTACGCCGATCAGAGGGATCCGCAAGCGAGGAAGGGCGGAGCGGCGGGGTGACCAGCGCCCCGCCGCTCCGCTGGTCAGGCTAGCGGCTGCTGCGGCTGAGCAGCGGCAGATAGAGCTGGTGCCACGAGGGATCGAACGCGCGGACACAGGCGTGAGCAAGCGCCAGATCCGCCGCATCGATCCCGCCGTCGCGGTCCAGGTCAGCCCGATATGCGTAGCCCGGAGATCCGGCGGCGCTGATCACCCCGCCGCTGCACCGCCGCCGGATCTTCGGAATCCAGAACCCCGCTCCCATCCGCATCGCAAAAAGCCTGCTTGTTCCTGACCGTCGCCACAAGCGGATCGCTGCCGTCCGCCAGCTCGTCGCCAGCGGGCTGAGGCCGGGGCCTGTCTCAGCGGACAGAGCCATCGGCAACGGCTTCCACTCGACCTGGCTGATCGCGCCCGCCGGGCCGACGAGATCAGCCCCGACACATGAATGTCGACCACTCGCCCGCCAGCTGCGGCGTGGCGGCGGCCGGCACCGCCAGATAGCCATTGGTGAGGCTCAGCGATTCGCCCGCATCAGCCAGGGGCGCGCTGGCGGCGACGGGATCGCCGGCAGGCGCGACCGGCCCCTGCGAGCGCGCCGGTGCCGCATGGGCCGCCAAGTGGATGATCACGAGAATCGCAAGAAAAACCTGAAATCGTCGCCAGCGCATGGCCGCTCCTTCCGCACGTCGAGATCGTCAACGCCGATACTCTAGGCGCAAGGAGACCGCAAGACTTGACATTTCCTACCAGATTCCGGACGGCGGGCCGCCACGGTGGATAGGATCACCGCGTCAGCGCGCTTGCCCACGATCACGCAGCCATGCGCCGCGATGCAGCTGCCCGCAGGCTTAAAACGCGATCGGCAGGGCCTCCAGACCGCGGACCAGCGGCGTCGCCCGCCAGCGCAGGCGATC
>DASWWB010000717.1:0-5058 GCA_036406115.1 Herpetosiphonaceae bacterium | reverse complement strand
GGCTTTGAGGCTGGCGATCGCTGCCAGATCAGCCGCCAGCTCGGCGGCGCCGGGCCACAGGCTGAGCCGGAACGCCGCCAGGGCATGCTCGGCTCCCGGCTCGCCGGCGCCGGTCGCGCGCAGCAGGGTCCGGTCGTAGATCACCAGGTCCAGTGGCAGCGACCAGCCGCCGCTTGGCAGGCGGACCGGGCCGTCGCCCACCAGGTAGCTCGCCGGCAGCTCCGCCCCGAGATCAGCTCGCAGCCGCGCCAGGGCCGCCGCCGGCAGCGGGCCGCCGCGCTCCCCATCGAGCCCGGCCAGCGCCCGCCGGATCAGTTTGAACACCGCCGGCAGATGGCGCTTAATGTCAGTCATGGCTGATTGGCCTCGTCATGTGGGATACAATCGACATAATGTGGATAATTTGTGGGATAGTGTGGGATAACTGGCTGCGGTGGAGACGCCCAGGACTTGAACCTGGGAAGATACGGTTTTGGAGACCGCCGTTTTCCCGTTAAACTACATCCCCGCGAGCAGCCGATGATTTGGAGACGCCCGGGACTCGAACCCGGGAACCATGAAACCGCAGTCCATTGCTTTGCCGTTAAGCTACATCCCCTCGTTGGCTGAAGTTGGAGACGCCCGGGACTCGAACCCGGGAATTCCTTCCTGGAGAGAAGGCGCCGTTCCCGTTACAGCCACATCCCCATGTATTGATGGCGGAGATGCCCGGGACTCGAACCCGGGAAATCCTCCCCTTGCCGGGGAGCGGTGTTCCCGTTACAGCCACATCCCCGTGACGGACGATAGCGGAGAAACCTGGGACTCGAACCCAGACATCTCTGGCTTAGCAAGCCAGCCGTGTTCCCGCTACACCATTTCCCCCTGCTGGACGATGGCGGAGATGCCCGGGACTCGAACCCGGGAATGCCCCCCCAGACGAGGTGCGGTGTTCCCGTTACACCCACATCCCCGCGATGCGCCGCCAGTATACCACCGCCGGCCGTGCTATACTGCCGCCGGTTCCGCCTGTTTGCATGGAGGTAGCGATGTCCGATCAGCCCGAAGAGCAGCCCCAAGCCGGGGAAACCGCCCCCGCCAGCAGCGAGAGCGAAGAGGCGATCGCCGCCGCGAACGACGAAGCCGGCGCCGGGAGCGCCGAGGACAAGGAGGACGAGGCCCAATCGAGCGCCAAGCGGGGCACGAAGCCGGGGCGCGATATCGAGAAAGTCTACTCGGTCGGCGATTTCGTCGCCAAGCTGCGCCGCCTGGCCGACGCGCTGGAAAAAGGCCAGCCCTTCGCCATCCAGGTCGCCGGCGAGCGCCTGACGGTGCCGGCGAGCGCGTCGATCAGCATCGAGCACGAGCGCGGCGACGACGGCGAGGAAGAGCTGGAGTTCCAGCTGCGCTGGCAGCGCTGACCTGCGACCGCCCCGGCGCCTTCTAGCGGCGCCGGGGCGGCTGGACGAAATCCCGCCGAGCCGCTACCATACGGCGCCGCCCCGCCCTGGGGCGCGCGATGGGCGCATTGAGGCGCAGGAGTGCGATGATGATCGAATCCCCACCCGAATTCCCCCACGCTGCCCGAATCTACGAATACCTGATCGGCGGGAGCGAGTATTTCCCCGCCGACGCTGGCGCCGCCGAGGCTATGGCCGGGCTGATCCCCTCGCTGCGCAAGTGGCTGCCGATGCTGCGCGATTATCTGCCGCGCATCGCCGGCGAGCTGTACGGCCAGGGCTTCCGCCGCTTCGTCGATTTCGGCTCGGGCCTGCCCCACAACCACCTGCACAGCGCGCTCGGCGCCGACGCCCTGGTTGTCTACAGCGACCTCGATGAGCTGGTGGTCGAGCGCGGGCGCGAGATTGTGCGCGATGTCCCCAACGCGCGCTTCGTCCGGGCCGATCTCACCGCGCCGCGGGCGCTGCTCGACGATCCCGCCGTGCGGGCGTTCCTGGGCGAGCAGGGGCCGCTGGCGGTCGGGCTGAGCGGCGTTTCGGTGTTTTTCGATCCGCCGGTCTTCGCCCGGATCCTCGATGAGCTGTACGACGCGCTGCCCGGCGGCTCGAAGCTGTTCGTGGTCTTCGAGACCAAGGGCGCCGATCTGATGACGCCGGCGCTGGAAACTTTCGCCGCGATGCTGGCCCAGGCCGGCGGCGTGTTCCGGCTCTACAGCGTCGAGGAGAGCCGGGCCGCCTGCGGGCGCTGGGCCGTCGAGCATTTCCTGCCGCTGGCCGAATTCCTGGGCCGGCCCGCCGGCTTCATCAGCGAGGCCGACCGCGAGGGGCTGGAGCTGGAGTTCTATTCGGCGCTGCTGGCCAAGCCCTGAGCGGGGATGAGCGCGGAGGCGGGCCGGGCGCGTCGAGCTGCGCCCGGCCCATCTTTTAGCCGCTGAGGATGAGCCGGATCACCTCGCCGAAGGGGAACTGGCCGCTTTCCAGGCCGCCCGGCGTGACCACCCACAGCACGGGGACGCCGGGCGCGGCCTCGGGGAAATTGCCGAAGCCGTCGGTCAGATAGACGCAGACCGCCGTCGCGCCGTAGTCCAGCTCGGCGGCGACGCGCTCGAAGAAGGGCCGGAAATCCGTCCCGCCCCCGCCGACCGGCGGCGGCAGGGGTGCGCCGGGCTGGATGGCGTGCGGGCCGTACAGCGCCGCATCGGCGTAGTACAGCTCGCCGTCGAGGTGCGGATAGGCCCGCAGCATGCCGTCGATCTCGCTCATGAGCGCGTCGAGCTGCCCGCCGGAGATCGAGCCGCTGGTGTCGACCGCGACGAACAGCCGCACCTTGTCGCCGGCCAGGGTTTCGAGATACAGGCGCCTGCCGACGAAGCGGCGGTCGAACTCGTTGAAGTCGGCGGGCGTCTGGACGACGAAGCGCCAGAGGTAGGAGCGCCAGTCCAGCTGCGCCGGCTGGAGCGCCTTCAGCTCGCGGGCCAGGTTGCCGGGCAGGTTGCCGCGCCCGCTGGCTTGATGGGCCGTGTGGGCCTGCTGGAACGCCTCGCGCCAGTAGGTCTCCAGCACGGCCTGGCGGTCGGGCGAGATGAAGGGCCGCGCGGCGTCCGGCGGGGCCTGCTCCAGCAGATCGCCCCAGGTCGGCGCCGGGAAGCGGTCGAGGTCTTGCAGCAGCAGCTCGTAGACCTCCTCGACGTTCAGGTGTTGGAGCTGGCGGTCGCGCAAGGCTCCGTCCGGCAGCTCGAAATCGCGCAGCTCGTCGATCATGCCGTTGATCACGATGTCGGCGGCCACGTTCCAGAGCAGCGGCTCGCGCGCGCCGCGCCGGGGGATGTGCAGCAGGGCGGCGTGCAGCACCTCGTGGAGCATCAGCCCATCCTGCTGGGGCGGCGGCAGCGCCAGGAAAAAATCCTCATTGACATAAATATCGCGGCCGTCGGTGGCGGCGGTCGGCACGTAGGCGCTGATCTCGATCCGCGCGAACATGCTGAGCAGGGCGAAAAACGGGGCGCGGGTGCGGAGCCGCAGCAGCGACGCGCTGATCAGGCGGCCGGTCTGGGTGTCTGGGATCATGGCGGCCTCGCTAGGTGAGCAGCTGCTGGAATTCGGCGAGGAAGCGCTGGAGCGCCGCGTCGCGCTGGATGAGCTGGGCCAGCAGGGCGAACTGATTGCGCGCCCGGGCCAGGCGGAACAGATCGACCGCGTAGAGTTGGACCCACTCGGTCGGCGCGCGCTCGGCGATCCAGCGGAAGGCCTCGTAGCCCTGCTGGGGCGTCTCGGCGCGCATGGTCAGGCCGATCGTCGTGGCGTAGCGCAGCGACGGCTCCTCGGGAAAGGCCACGTCGCCGCCCTGGCCGCGCAGCACCCGCTCCAGGTCGGGCAGATTGGCGTAGATCGCCACATAGGCCGCGAACTCCGCCGCCGTGGCGTCGCCGACCGCCGCGCCGATCTCCAGCCCCGAGCCGTAGAGCGCGCTGGCCATCACCCAGGAGCGCGGCGAGGGCCAGGCCGGCTGCTGCGGATCGATCTTGTGCAGCAGCGCCGGCCGGAACGCCAGGAAGGCCAGGATTTGCTCATGGACCTGGTTGAACAGCGCGTAGTCCTTGAAGCTCTCGAAATCCGGCTCGACATGGAAGTGGATGAACCGATTCGCCAGCGGCGCCGGCATGTCGAAGACCGCCGCCCGGTCCTCTTTGCGGTTGCCCGCCGCCCAGATAAACCAGCCGGCCGGCACCTCGTAGGAGCCGACCCGCCGGTCGAGGATGAGCTGCTGCGCCATGCCCTGGATCGCCGGCGGCGCCAGATTCAGCTCATCGAGGAACAGGACGCCGGCGCCCTCGCGGGGCAGGAACTCGGGCGGATACCAGCGCGCCACGCCGTCCTCGGCCACCGGCAGGCCGCGCAGATCGGTCGGCGCCAGCTGCGACAGGCGCACGTCGATGAAAGGCAGGCGGTGGGCGGCGGCGGTCTGCTGCACGATGCTGGATTTGCCGATCCCCGGCGGCCCCCAGATCATGGCGCTGATCAAAATGCGGCGCTCGACCAGCCGGTCGAGGGTGGCGGACAGGGTGCTAGGCTTCATCGGGCTCCTTCTCGCGACTCTCCAAAGCGGCCTTGGCGGCCGCGCGAACCAGGGTGTGCGGGTCCTCGGCGAGCCGGCGCAGCACGCCGGGCGGCGCCGCCGGGTTGCGGACGATCGCGTAGCGGCTGAGCCAGGCGAACGTCCCGCTCCAGCGCTCCAGCTGCTCGGCCGGGCACTGGGGATTGGCCAGGCAGACGGCGTGGGCCAGCGGCGGCATCCAGCTGTTGCCCAGGCAGGTGACGATCATCCGCTCCAGCACCGCCCGCCGCAGCTCGTCGGTCAGCAGCGGGTGCTGGAGCGCGAACTCCGGCGCCAGGCTGACGATCAGCCGGGAGAAGGTGGCTTCGGGCAGGCTGGGGTTGTTGACCAGCGCCAGGCGATGGTCATGCTCGCCGCCGATCTGGCCCTGGCCCAGGGCCTCCAGCGCCGGCACCGGCGTGCTGGGGTTGGCTGCCGCCGCCTCCCGCACCTCGCGGCGCTGGTCGCCGGCCAGCGCCTCCAGCAGTTCGGGGGGCGCGTCGCGCTGGGCCGCTGCGAGCCGCC
>DASWWB010000716.1:0-4407 GCA_036406115.1 Herpetosiphonaceae bacterium | reverse complement strand
CAGCAGCTCGCGGATCGTCGACTGGCCGTCGCCGACCACCGACGGCGGGCGGCGCTGGTAGCAGGCCACGGCCTCGCCGTTCAGGACGACCACCCGGTAGTCGGTCCAGGACACGGCCTCCTCGATCACAAAGGTGCCGCGGTGGCGCTCGATGTAGTGGGCCACCGTCTTGCGCACGTCCTCCATGCTGGCGCAGCGGGTCACGCCGTAGCCCATCGAGCCCTCGTTGGGCTTGATGTAGCAGGGGAAGCTCAGCTGCGTTTCGATATAGCCCTCCAGCTCCTCGATCCCCAGCTCCACCTCGGCGCCATGGCGGCTGAGCGCCCGGTTGAGCACCGCCTGGCGCCGCGGCAGCACGAACACCCGGCCCTTCGGCGTCGAGTAGCCCAGCTGCTGCAAAAAGAATTTGGTGTAGCCCTTGTCCTTCGCCAGGCCCGACGATCCATGCAGATTGACGCCGACGCCGTAGCCGCGCGCCAGCCTCACGCGCCCCGAGCGATACAAAATGCGCATGACAAAACCATAGGCGGGTTCGACCTGAATCTCGGCCACGTTGGGCAGCTCGCCCTCGTGGAACAGCTCCAGCACGGTCCGGGTGACCAACGGGTAGTGGGCTTTGATCGGCGTGAGCGTGGCGGTCATTGACGGCTCCTTCAAGGTTTGAACGCACTGCGGGGAGGCGCGCCCCCAGCAACGGGCGCGGATGGCCCGGAAGCATACCATATTTGGGATCAGGGGTCAGGGGCCAGGCCGGACGGCGGGAGCGCGGGCGCCGCCTAAAACACCATGCGCCTTCACAGCCGCCCCTGATCCCTGATCCCTGATCCCTGATCCCTGATCCCTAGCCTCCGATCAGTGGTATCTTATCCCTCCAAGCACCGGCGACAGGCCGCCGGCTAGCCCGGAGGAAATCGCATGGGCACGCTCTACCTGGTCGCCACGCCGATCGGCAATCTCGAAGACATCACGCTGCGGGGGCTGCGCATCCTGCGCGAGGCGTCGCTGGTCGCCGCCGAGGACACCCGCCAGACCCGCAAGCTGCTCCAGCGCTATGAGATCGACAAGCCGCTGCTGGCCTATCACGAGCACAACAAGCTGGCCCGGCTGGACGATCTGCTGCTGGCGCTGGCCAATGGCGACGTAGCGCTGGTGAGCGACGCCGGCACGCCGCTGATCTCCGATCCCGGCCACGAGCTGGTCCAGACGGTCCTGGCCGCCGGCTTCCCGGTCGTGCCGGTGCCCGGGGCCTGCGCCGCCGTCGCCGGGCTGATCGCCTCCGGGCTGCCTGCCGAGCGCTTCTACTACCTGGGCTTCCTGCCGCGCCGCTCCGTCGAGCGCCGGGCGCTGTTCGCCGAGGTCCAGGCGATCCCCGCCACGCTCGTCCTCTACGAGACGCCGCACCGCCTGCTGGAGGCGCTCGACGACGCGCTGGCCGTGCTCGGCAACCGCCAGGCCGCCATCGCCCGCGAGCTGACCAAGCTCCACGAGCAGGTGCTGCGCGGCCCGCTGCGCGAGCTGGCCGAGCGGGTCGCCGACGGCGTGCGCGGCGAAATCGTGCTCCTGATCGCCGGCGCCCCGGTCGAGCGCCGCCGGCCCAAGCGCGAGATCGGGGGCCAGGGATCAGGGATCGGGGATCAGGGGCCGGGAGCTGCGGATCAGGGACCAGGGGACGAGGAGGCCGATGGGCCAGTCGATCAGGCGGCGATCGTGGCGCGGCTGCGGGCGCTGCGCGACGCCGGCGAGAGCGGCACCCGGGCCGCCAAGCAGGTCGCCCGCGAGCTCCACCTGGACCGCCAGGCCGTCTACCGGCTCTGGACCGCGCTGGACGAGTGAGCGGGGAGGGATCAGGGGCCAGGGGGCAGGCCGAACGGCATCGCTGCTGGTGCCGCCCGGCAGCCATCGCCGTTCAGTGGCTGGCCGCCCGCTGCCCAATGGCGGCGGAGGCAGCGAAAGCCATGAGTCAGGGATCGGGCCGGCGCTGGCGGCAGGTGGCGCCCGCCTTCGCGGAGTCTGGCCTGATCCCTGGCCCCTGATCCCTGATCCCAACTGCTGTGCTGGCATCAAACGTGCAATGGCCGAGGCAGATACCTGCGAATGGAGGTTTTGCATGAGCGATCAAAAAGTGCCGGAGAATCCGATCACTGGCGATGACCTGACTGTCCGGCCCAAGACATCGGCCCAGGAGTCGATCGGCGCCAGCCATCCCGAGGGCGCCGCCGACTCGCCGACCTCGGTCGAGCAGACCGATTTCGTCGCGGTGGGCGGCCCGCGCTCCGGCGGCGGCGACGAGGGCACCCAGGACGACGGGATCGATCCCGCCGAGGAGCTGCCCGACGCCGGCTAGGCGGGCCCGGGGGCGCCCCGCCGGACGCATGCGACGAGGGCGCCGATGAGGCGCCCTTTTGGTCGTCAGTCGCCAGTCGTCAGGGGCGTCCGCAATGCTGGCGCTTCAATCCGGCCCCTGGAGCGCGAGCCTGTGTCGCCGGCGGCACGCATCCGTCAGCCCTGGCGACTGACGACTGGCGACTGATCCCTGACCGCCATTGGACAGTCCGGCCCGGATCCTGTATCCTTCGCAAGATAATGCTTATGTACAGCGCGGCGCCCAGGGCGCTGCGGGAATGATGGTGTATGTCAGATTTCATCGACCAGGCAGAGATTTACGTCAAGGCCGGCGACGGCGGCGACGGCATGGCGACCTTCCGCCGTGAGAAATATGTCCCGCGCGGCGGCCCCGACGGCGGCGACGGCGGACGGGGCGCCAACGTCTACCTTGAGGTCAGCCCCCACCTCAACACGCTGCTGCCCTTCAAGTACCAGACCAAATTCGAGGCCGAGAACGGCGACCGGGCCGGCCGCCAGCGCCAGACCGGCTCCAGCGGCGACGATCTGTTTATCCGCGTGCCGCCCGGCACCAGCGTCACCGCCGAGATCGAGGGCGCCGATCAGACCATCGACTTGCTCTACCCGGGCCAGCGGCTGCTGGTGGCGCGCGGCGGCAAGGGCGGGCTGGGCAACGTCCACTTCGCCACCGCCTCGCACCAAGTGCCGCGCATCGCCGAGCTGGGCCAGCCGGGCGAGGAGCGCACGCTGCGCCTGGAGCTGAAAGTGATCGCCGATGTCGGCCTGGTGGGCTTCCCCAACGCCGGCAAATCGACCCTGCTCTCGGTGATCAGCGCCGCGCGGCCCAAGATCGCCCACTATCCCTTCACCACGCTCTCGCCCAACCTGGGCGTGGTCGACATCCACGATTTCACCTTCGTGGTCGCCGACATCCCCGGCCTGATCGAGGGCGCCAGCCAGGGCATCGGCCTGGGCCACGATTTCCTGCGCCACATCGAGCGCACCCGGCTGCTGGTCCATGTGATCGACGCCGCCGGCACCGAGGGCCGCGACCCCTTCGAGGATTTCAAGACGATCAACGCCGAGCTGGAAAGCTACTCCGCCGAGCTGGCCGGCCGGCCGCAGCTGATCGCGCTCAACAAGCACGACCTGCCCGACGCCCAGGCCTACGACGATCTGCTGCGCCCGCAGCTGGTCGAGGCCGGCGTCGACGACGGCGATATCTTCACGATCTCGGCCGCCGCCAACCAGGGCGTGGCCCCGCTGCTCAACCGGCTGGCGGAGATGCTGCGGGCCATGGGCTCCTCCTTCGCCGATCTGCCCAGCTCCGAAGAAACGCTCGGCTTCCAGTTCCAAGAGGTCAACCCCAACGCCTTCTGGCTGGAGGAGGAGGAGGACGGCGTGATGCGCGTCCACGGCGTGAAGATCGAACGGCTGGTCTCGATGACGAACTTCGCCCAGCACGAGGCGCTGGACCGGCTCCAGCGGGTGCTGGCGGCGATGGGAATCTCGGAGGCGCTCCAGGCCGCCGGCGTGGAGCACGGCGACACGGTCCGAATCGAAAAAGCGGAGCTGGTATGGACGGACGAATCGAGCCTCTGAGCGACGCGCCGCTGGCCGAGCCGATCGGCGAGCTGCGGCTGCGCCGGCGCTGGCTGCTCCAGGCGGCCTGGCGCCTGCTGGACCTGGGCCTGATCTACGCCGGCTTCGCGCTGGCCCACTGGCTGCGCTACGATGTCCGGCTCGGCCGCGACATCTACGACCCGCTGGCCTACAAGGAGCTGTCGGCCTTCCAGCCGGTGGTGCTGGGCCTGATGCTGGCGCTGCTGGTGGTGTTCCAGGTCAAGGGCCTGTACCGGCTGCCGCGCTCGGCCCAATGGTTCGATCACGCCGGGATCATCGTCGACAGCGTGACGATCGGCTTGGCGCTGGTGATCATCAGCATCTTCGCCTTGCAGAAGTTCATGTGGTCGCGCCTGCTGTTCGTCTTCGTCTGGGCGGCGGTCATCGCGCTGCTGATCGCCTCGCGCATCCTCCAGCGCATGTGGGTGCGCTGGGCCTGGC
>DASWWB010000715.1:0-4102 GCA_036406115.1 Herpetosiphonaceae bacterium | reverse complement strand
GTGCGGTATTTCGCCGCCGATCGGGTGGCCGGCAAGTTTTCGATGGAGGAGCTGGCCGCGCGCCTGGCGGAGTCCGGCGCGCTCCTGGGGCGGCGCATGGAGGCGGCTGACGACAGCGAGCCGGTGCGCCAGCGGCTCGCCCATATCATCGGCATCGAGCGCTGGGGGCAGCGCCGGCTGCGGGTGGCGCTGGGCGAGGCGCCGGTCAATGATGAGATGGACGCCTACCTGCCGGAGAACGGCCTTTCCAGCGCCGAGCTAGCCGACGAGTTCAAGCTGACCCGCGAGGACACGGTCGATCTGGCGCGCAAGCTGATCAGCGCCGAGGCCGCCGAGACGCCCGTCAGCCACAACACGTTCGGCCCGCTCGCAACCCACAGCTGGCTGGCCTATCTCTACAACCACGCCTTGACCGAGGCCCGGCTCGGCAAGCTGCCCAAGGTCGATTAGCCGCCCGTCAGACGCTCGCCGAACGCGAGCCAGACCATGGCCGCTCCGCCCAGGAACAGCAGGCCGCCGGCGGCCATGGCCAGCGGCGGCCACCACAGCCCGGGCCAGCTGTCGATCTGCGGCGGCAGCTGGCCCGCAGGGTCGTAGGCGACCTGGATGTGCTGGCCGGTCCGGTAGCGCGATGTTCTGCCGCTGTCGCCGGTTTCCGAGCGGAACTCGATCGCCCGGCCCTCCTGGTTGGTGAAGATAATGATCGGGAAGAATCGGTGCCGGTCGGCCCTGCGCCGGCCTGTCGGCGAGCCGAGCGGCCGCTCGCGCTCCACCCGCTTGATCATCCCCGCGCCGCGCAGCAGGTGCCGCCGCCGGCGCAGCGTGAGGAGGAGCCGTTGCGCGCCTTGCGAGACCAGGAAGACCCCGCCGAGCGTGAAGCTGATCAGCATGAGTCCGACAATGCAAGCCATGTGCGATCCCCGGTAGTACGATTGGCGCCAATGATTAAAAATTGTATAATAGGCGGCCAAAGCCCCGCGTGAGTCGGCAGCCACTCCGGCGACGAGCGCGGGAGTCGCTGTTGCATGCCCGAAGGATGTTTCAATGAACCACGACGATCTGCGCCAGCGCAAGCGGGCCGAGCGGGAAGCCTACAAGCAGGCGATCCGCGAGCGGGAGCGCCGCGAGCCCTGCCTGGGCGAGCTGCTCTACACGCCTGAGCTTGACCAGCAGTTCCAAGCCACGTCCGGCCAGCTCCAGTCCTTGATCGACGCCAAGTTTCCCGTCAGCCCGGCCCAGGCGCAGGACGCGCTGGACTTGCTCGTCACCCTGCGCGACCGCCTGTCCACGCTCGTTTGCCTCGACATCGAGCGCGCCAACCGTCAGCGCGAGCTGGCGGACGGCCACGAGCCGCCCGGGACTCCGCTGGCCGCCGCCCCGTCGCCCGCCAGCGCCGAGCCGATCGCGCCGCCGCCCGCCGGCATCGATGTCCAGATCCAGCACCGGGCCCTCGATGTGCTCCAGGAGCTGGCCCGGCTCGCCAACGGCCGCACCCGCCGCCCCGATCCGCTGACGCAGGCGGTGGACGAGGCCGAGCTGCTGCTGCCGCTCCTGGCGCAGGGGGCGTGATGAGCGATCGCGAGGCGCTGCCGCCCGGCCCGCATCCGTCGATTTCGCCGGAGCAGGTTGTGCTGATCCAACTCAGCGCGCTGCAGCGCAACGACGATCCCGCGCCCGACAGCGGCATCCGGGCGGCCTTCGAGTTCGCCTCGCCGGCCAACCGGCTCTATACCGGCCCGGTCGAGCGGTTCATCGCGATGGTCAAGAACCCGCTGTATCGCTCGCTGCTCAATTTCCAGGACGCCACGCCGTTCCCGATCGAGATCGAGGGCGACCGCGCCCAGCAGCGGGTGGCGCTGCTCGACGACGACGACGAGGAGATCATCTATGTGTTCGCCTTGTCGCGCCAGCAGGCCGAGCCCTACGCCGATTGCTGGATGACCGACGGCGTCATCCGCCTATGACGATGCGCCCGGCAGCTGGCTGGCGGCCGCCTGGTCGAGCAGCCAGACTGCCGGCGCCGCCGGCTTGATCCTGGCGGCGGGATAGGCGGCGGCCTCGCCCGGCTTGCCGGCGGCGATCGCCCGCACCACCGACGCCTTGTCCTCGCCGGCCACCAAGAACACCACCTGGCGCGCCCGGTTGATGGTCTCGGCGGTGAGCGTGAGGCGGAAGGCGCCAAGCTTAGCGACCCAGGTTTCGGCGGCGATGGTCTCGCGGCGCTCCAGCACATCCGAGCCGGGGAACAGCGAGGCGGTGTGGCCGTCGGCGCCCAGGCCGAGCAGCATCGTGTCGAACACCGGCCACTGGCGCTCCTCCAGGCTGAAGATCGCCCGCAGATCCCGCACATACAGATGGGCCGCGCTCTCCGGCGCCAGCTCGCCGCGCATCCTGCACACCTGGGCCTCGGGGATGGGGACGTGGCGGAGCAGCGCCGCGCGCGCCATGCCGTAGTTGCTGTCCGGGTCCGAGGGCGGCACGCAGCGCTCGTCGCCCCAGAAGACCCAGACCTTCGACCAATCGATCTGATCCCGGCGCGGCGCCTGGGCGAGCAGCTCGTAGGCGCCCTTGGGCGTGGAGCCGCCAGCCAGCGCCCACAGCCAGCGGCCGCGCTCGGCGATCGACTGGCCGGCGGCGGCGACGAGCAGATCGGCGGCCTGGTCCATCAGCGCGGCCTTGGAATCGGCGATGCGCAGCTCAGGTTTCATCAGGCACCCTCCTGGCCGGCGGGCAGCGCCGCGAGCCGCGCCACCATCGCCAGCGCCTTCTCATAGGTCCGATCGTGGCCGTGCATGTTCAGTTCCTCGTTGAGCAGCGTCCCGTCGTCGGACGGGCGCATGGCGCCGGCTTGGGCCAGCAGCGTCTCCTCGCCGAGCGTGACCTGGCAGGCGAGCGCGCCGCCGTCGCCGGTGCGGCCGACGTTGATGCGCAGATCCGGCACCGCCTGGCTGGCGAGGCTCATGTCGCCCATTGTCGCGCTGCGCTCGCTGGCGTAGGCCAGCGTGACCGCGACCTCGCCGTGCGGCGCGCTGAAGCCGAACTCGTAGCGCCGGTCCGCGCTGCGGCGGGCGACCGGGGTCCAGCCGAGCGAGCTGGCCAGCCAGCCGACGCTCAGCAGGCCGCCGGCCAGCCGACCCTTGGCGTTGATTGTCACCGTGGTCAGCGCGTCGAGCGCCGGGCGGGCGGCGGGATGGTCGAAAATCCGCGCGAGCGTGGCGCGCCAAGGCGTCAGGCGCGCCCAGGCCAGGTCGCTGGCGGCGGTGTGGGTGTCGGCGGCGAGCATGCCGTGGAGCCGGGCCAGGTCCGCCAGCGGCTCGGCGAAATCGGCGCTGTCGATGATCCAGCGGTCGGCGTGGGCGTAGAGCTGGGTGCGGACATTGCTGGCGGGGTGGAGCGGCCCCGGCCACCAGAGGAAGATCGGCAGGTCGGGCATGACCAGCGGCAGCACGGCGCCGGGCAGCCGCCGCCGCATCTCCTCGCCGACGGTGAAGGTGATCTGCTCGCAGCAGACTTGCTGTTCGCCGCCGCTTGGCATCTGGCAGACCGTGGCGACCCAGGCGCCCAGCTCGCCGGGCTGGCCGTCGGCCTCGATCAGGATGGCGCGGCACGGGTGGCGCTGATAGACGGCGGGCGCGGCCTTGCGGACGCGCTTGGCCAGCTCGGCGTCGGCGCCGTAGGCGATCAGGGTCATGGTGCAGACGCGGGTCACGACGTGGTCGCGGCCGGCGTGGGCCTCGGCGATATCCTGCCACTGGCGCCGCAGCTCATCTTCGATCCCGGCGAGATTGGCGATCTTGCTGGGCGGGGTTTCGGTCAGATCCATCGGGGGCCTCCTTAGAGCTTGCGCCAGTTGCGGCCCTGGTCGCTGGTGATGAACTCGTCGGCCTCGGCCGGGCCCCAGGTGCCGGCCTCGTACTCGGGCAGCGTCGCTTTCTGTTCGGCCCAGCGCTCAAGGATCGGCGTCATGAGTTTCCACTGGGCCTCGACCTCGTCGCGGCGGGTGAAAAGCGTCGGGTCGCCGAGCATCGCGTCCAGCAGCAGCCGCTCGTAGGCCTCGGGCGCCGCCACGCCAAACGAAGCGCCGTAGCGGAAATCCATGTTC
>DASWWB010000714.1:0-10385 GCA_036406115.1 Herpetosiphonaceae bacterium | reverse complement strand
CTTGAGCGGGTTCTCGGTGCGGTAGAAGCGCTCGAACACCTTGTCGTGCTCGGACGGATCGATGCCGACGCCGGTATCCTGGACCGAGATCTGCACGAAGCGGCGGCCTGCCGACAGGCCCTCCTGCCAGCGCGCCGGGATATCGCTGCGCTTGACCTCGACCGCGCCGATGCTGATCCTGCCGCCAGACGGCGTGTATTTGATCGCATTGGCCAGGATGTTTTTGACCACCTGGTGCAGCCGCTCGGGATCGGCGAAAATCGGCGGCAGGTTGGGCGAAAGCGCCAGCCCCAGCTCGTGGCCGCGCTGGGTCAGATCGACCCGGCAGACGCTGATCGCCTCGCTGAGCACCTCGGCCACCCGCAGCGAGTTCGGCTGCAGCTCGACGCTGCCGGTCTCGATCTTGGTAATGTCGAGCAGATCGTTGATGATGTTGATCATGCGCTCGGCGTTGGATGTGATCGTGTTGAGGAATTCCTTCTGCGTGTCGTTGACTTCGCCGAGCGAGCCCATCGCCAGCAGCTGGGTGTAGCCCTTGATCGAGGTCATCGGCGTGCGCAGCTCGTGGGAGACCGTGCCGATAAACTCGGTCTTGAGCCGGTCGGACTCCACTTCGAGGGTGATGTCGCGGATGATCAGACAGGCGCCGAGCAGCTCGCCGCGCTCCGTCAGCACCGGGCCGATCGAAATGCTGAGCGACTGTTTGGCGCGCTGGACGATAATCGTCGACGATGAGAAATCCGCCGCATCGCTTTGGGCCGCCGAGTAGCCTGCCAGCCCCTCGGCCGGATCAAGGCCCGAGCGCATCTCCAGGATCTCGTTGAGCAGATTGGGCGGCAGCTTGAGCTGCATCGTCTTCATCAGATCGTCGATGTCGCGGGCGATGATCTCGTCGAGCGGCATCTCCATCAGGCGCTCGGCGGCGGCGTTGGCCAAAATGATGCTGCGGTCCAGGCTGACCACAATCACCGCGTCGTTGAGCGATTGGAGGATAGCGTTGTTCTGGCTGGTCGCCTCCTCCTGGTGGCGGAGCATCGTGTAGAGGCGGTTGGTGCGATCGCCGAGGAACTCGTAGAGCTGGGCGTTGTAGATCGCGATCGCGATCTCGCCGGCGATCGCCTTGAGCAGCCGGATATGGCTTTGATTGAAATAGTTGGGGTCGGGATGCGAGAGCATCAGCACGCCGACCACATCGTCGCCGGCGATCAGCGGCATGCCGACCAGCGAGCCGGTGTTTTTGCCGCGTCGTTCGCCGTAGGCGTCCAGCTCGACCCAGCGCTCGTCGGTGCGCACATCGTTGACCACCGCCGGCTGGCGGTGCTGGGCGATCCAGCCGACGATGCCCTCGCCCATCTGGAAGCGGGTGAAGCCGGGGATATGCTCGGTCTCCGACAACACCGCCCGGTCAACGAGCAGATCGGTGCCGGACTCGACGAGCATCACCGAGCCGTGCTTGACGCCGGTCAGGTTGGCCAGCGCCTGGAGCGTGCGGTTGAGCAGCACGTCGATCTCCAGCGTGCTGATGTCGCGGGCGATATCCGAGACCGCCTCCAGCCGGTCGCGCTCCTCGCGCAGCTCGGCGGTGCGCACGGCGACCTTCTGTTCGAGATCGGCGTTGAGCGCCTGAACTTCGTTGTAGAGATGGGCGTTTTGCAGCGCCACCAAAATTTGGTTGGCGATCGTGCGGTAGAGATTGAGGGTCGCGGGCTCGAGCCGCTCGTGGAGGCGGGGCGCCTGGGCCACCAGGCAGGCGATGGCGTGATTTTCGCTGCGCATGGCCACGAACAGCGCGCCCTGGCCCGAGATCAGCCAGCCGCCGTCGCGGGCCGCCGCTTTCTCAATCACCTGGGGCTTGTCGGTTTCGCAGGCCCGGCGCATGGCGGCGGGCAGCGAGCCGTACTGGAACGTCGAGCCCGAGAGCTTCTGCCACTTCGGCCCCCAAGCCCGCACCGGCGTCCACATCTCGGCTGCGTCGCTGAGCCAGAGCGCGCAGTGCTCGACGCCGAGGGCTTTGAGCAGGCTCGGCCCCAGCGAGTTGAGCAGCTGCTCGCGCTCCAGCGAGGCGCTGAGCGTCTGCGAGATATCGTAGAGCGTGGATAGTTGCATTGCGACCCGGTCGGCCTCGTCGGCCATCTGGGCCTGGTGGCTGGCCAGCAGCTCGGCCTGCTCGACCTGCTCGCGCAGCTCGGCGTGGACCTGCTCGCTGTAGCGGCGGGAGATCGTGGCGACCGACGACTCGAGCAGCGGCTCCAGCTCCTGGATCAGGCCGAGCGACTCGGCGGCGCCGAACTGCTGCTCGGCCATCAGCTCCAGCACCGCGCGGCGCAGCTGGAAAGGCACCTGCAAGATCGTCGGCAGCTCCAGCGCGTCCCAATCGATTGGCAGCGATTGCAGCCGCTGCTCGAGGGCGCCGGATTGGCCGTTGAGCGACTGCTGGGCGGCGGCGAACAGCTGCTCCAAGCCTTGGATCTGGAGGGCGGGCGCCGCTTCGGGCCAGACCGCTCCCAGCAGCTCGGCCCAGCGCGCGATCAGGCGCTCGGCGTGCTGTTCCAGCCAACGATGCAATTGTGGAGTGGTGTCAATGTCCATGGGCGGGCGTCCTTAGCTGGGCTGCACAAGGAGAATCGTGGCGTCATCGGTGGTTTTGCCGTAGCGCGTGAGCAGATCGTCGGCCATGTACTGCAAGTCGGTCGGCGGGTGGTGGAGCGCCGAGTCGCTGATCAGCTTGGTCGAGATGCCGTCGCTGTACAAAATGAAGGTGTCGCCGCTGTTGTAAGTGTACGTCATTTCAAGCAAACTTGGAAGCTGCCGGTGGCCGAGGATGCCGTTTTTGGAGATCGGCTTGATGATATGGGTGCTGATGACATGGATGCCGATGTTGCCGACGCCGATATAGGCGGCGCGGCGGGCCTTCTCCTCAAGGCGCAGCAGGCCGATCACCGCGCCGCGGGTGCCGTGGAGCGCCGTGTGGCAGCGCTCGATCAGCTCCTTGAGCGGGCGCTGCGGATGGGTGCGCAGCACCTCCAGCGCGCGGGCGGTGGGCTCGGCGGCCTCGGCGCCGCCGCCCAGGCCGTCGACCATGGCCAGCAGCGCGCCGTCCTCGGTCTCGATCACCGCGTAATCATCGCCCGAAATCGTCTGGCCCTGTTTCGGGCGGGAGCTTGCTCCCCATGCGAGCTTCATCGGCGTCCTCCTCGTGGCGCTGGTACCCAGCGAATGGCGCGGACTGTCGTGCCAGCGTCAGGGGCCGTCTCGATCGCGAACTCATCCATCAACCGACGGACGCCCGGCAACCCGGCGCCCAAGGTGTGCGCCGTGCTGTACCCATCCCGCATCGCCAACTCCAAATCAGCAATCCCGGGGCCGGAGTCGCGGGCCTCGACCTGCACTCCGCGCCGCCCCGAGCGCTCTACGTCACTAATCTGTATCTCGCCCGCGCCGGCGTGGACCAGGATATTGCGCGTCAGCTCCAGGATCACAATTTCGAGCCTGGTGCGGTCGATCTCATCAAAGCCGGCCTGGCGTGCGATTTCGCGCCCCCTGCTCACAGCGACATACACGTCAACTTCGCGTCGAATCGGGTGCACGATACTGGTCATGGAACCCTCGCCTTCGCTAGCTATGCCGGCGGGAGCGCGGCTGCCGGCCGCGCCGCAGTGGGCGAGATTATAGCACAGCCGCGCCGCAATGCGCGCCTAGCCGTCAACCAATCCGACCCGCGGCTCGCCCTCGCCGACAGCGACCACCGAGCCGACCTCGCGGGCCTCGGGGAGCAGGGTTTGGGCCGCAGCCAGCTGGTTGGCGGGCAGCAGCACCAGCATCCCCAGCCCCATGTTGAAGACATGGAACTGCTCGCGCTCATCCAGCCCGCCTTGGGCCGCCAGGAAACCGAACAGCGGCGGGATCGCCCAGGAGCCGCGCCGGATGCGGACGCCCAGCCCGGCGGGCAGCACGCGCGGCAGATTGTCCCAGATGCCGCCGCCGGTGATATGGGCCAGGCCGCGGACGGGCACGCCGGCGGCGCGCAGGGCCTGGATCTCGCGCAGGTAGCAGCGGTGCGGGGCAAGCAGGGCCTCGCCCAGCGTCTGGCCGCCCAGCTCGGCGGGCGCCGAGTCGTAGCCCAGCGGCGCGGCGATCTTGCGGGCCAGCGAATAGCCGTTGGTGTGCAGGCCGGTCGAGGGCAGGGCCAGCACCGCGTCGCCCTCGGCGACCGCGCCGCCGTCGAGCATCGCGGCCCGGTCGACCACGCCGACGATCGTGCCGGCCACGTCGAAGGCCCGCTCGTGGTAGACGCCGGGCATCTCGGCGGTCTCGCCGCCCAGCAGCGCCACCCCGGCCGCCTTGCAGGCCTCGGCGATGCCGCCGACAACGGCGACAATCATCGCCGGGTCAAGCTTGGCCGCCGCCAGATAATCGAGGAAAAACAGCGGCGTCGCGCCCTGGCAAAGGATGTCGTTGATGCAATGGTTGACAATGTCGGCGCCCAGCCCGTCGTAGCGGCCGACCGCAGCGGCGACGGCGGTTTTGGTGCCGACGCCGTCGGTCGAGGCGACCAGCACCGGCTGTTGGTGGTCGGCCAGCACCTGGCGCAGGTCGAAGCAGCCGCCGAAAGCGCCCAGGCCCGCCAGCACCGCCGGCGTGTGGGTGGAGCGGACCGCCGCGCCCATCTGGCTGATCGCGTCCATCTTGGCGTCGATATCGACGCCGGCATCGCGGTAACTTGTCATGGCACTCCTAGGCTTCGCGCATCGCGCGCACGGCGTTGCGGAAAAACTGCATCCCCGGCCCCTCGCGGTCCAGGCCGCGCCGGCGCCACTGCGGATGGTGCTGGGGCAGGAAAGCCCGGTCCGGGTGCGGCATCAGGCCGAAGACATTGCCGGCCTCGTTGCAGACTCCGGCGACCGCCCGGCTGGCGCCGTTAGGATTGGCGGGATAGGCCTCGGCGGGGCGGCCAGTCTCATCGATGTAGCGCAGCACAAGCTGGTTGTTGGCGGCCAGCCGCTCCATCACCGGCTCGTCGGCCAGGAAGCGGCCCTCGCCGTGGCCGACCGGCAGCTCGAACGGCTGCTCGATGCCCCGGGTGAAGACGCAAGGGCTGGCGGGGTCGGCGGCCAGGCGGATCCAGCGGCACTCGTAATGGCCGCTGGCGTTGTCGATCAGCGTGGCGGAGCTGGGCGCGTCCTGGGCGCCGCCGGGCAGCAGGCCAGTCTTGACCAGCACCTGGAAGCCGTTGCAGATGCCGAGCACTGGGCGGCCGTCGGCCACGAATTGATGCAAATCGTCGCGCAGCCGATGGGCCAGGTCGACCGCCAGCATGCGGCCGGCGCCCAGGTGGTCGCCGTAGGCGAAGCCGCCTGGAATCAGGAGCATCGCGTAGTCGCGCAGCTGCGCGCTGCCCTCGGCCAGCCGATTGACGTGGACGCGCTCGGGCTGGGCGCCCGCGAGCTCCAGCGCCGCCGCCGCCTCGCCGTCACAATTGATCCCTGGCGCCCGCAGCACCAGCACCCGCAAAGAAGCAGTCATCGTATCCCCAGCACACGTCGTTCAGCAGGCGCCTGCAAGCCAGCGCAGGCCAGGTGAACGACCCAGATACTCAAAGCCAGCGTCACCAGCGCCCCCAGCGAGAGCAGCGCCGGCGACTCGTCCAGCAGCAGCGGCAGCCAGAACGGCGCCCCCAAGATGCCGTAGACCAGAATCGGCGCCACGACAATCCCCGCCGCCAGGGTGGGAATGAACACAAAGCCGGCGTAGTGGCGGGTGGCGCTCAGCACGCTGGCCGTCACCAGCGACACCAGCGCCCCCAGCAGCGCCACCACCAGCCACGAGGGCAGCCCCCAGCTCAGCATGATCGGCAGATCGAAGCGCCAGAGCGCTGTCTGCTTGGCCACGCCCTGGAGCAGCACATGGTAGACAAGCATGCCCAGGAACGCCCCGACGCCGGACCAATACGATCGCGGCCACCAGGACTGGCCCTGGGCATAGAAAAAGGCCAGCGCCGGCAGCGCATAGGCCCAGCTGACGCCCAGCACCGCGAACAGCGGCACGCCGCGCCCGAAAATCTGCGACGGCCCCTGGTCGACGTAGGAGTAGCGGTACAGCCACTGCCAGAGCGGGTCCATCGCCACCAGCAGATGGCCGGCGACCAGCGCCACCGTGTAGCGATAAGATTGGGCGCGGACCCACAGAAACAGCGCCCCGGCATACAGGCCAACCGTCACCAAGATGATCAGAGCGGGCATTGGCGTTCCTTATACCGGGCGCTCGTCGCCGAGGCTCCAATCGTAGCCGTACAGCTCCAGCCGGCCGTCGGTCAGCGTGAACAACTGGTCGGTCAGGCTGTAGTCCAGGCGCTGGGCGTCGCTGGCGACTTGCAGCGCCACCCGTTGCAGCACTTCATGGTCGCTGTCGCTGAAGCCGATCAGAAAATCCCGGTTGGGAATGCCCAGCACCAGCCGCCCCGGCAGCAGCGCGGCCCACTCGGCAAGGATGTCGGCCAGCAGGATGCGCGCGGCGTCGTAGCCGTCGCCGGTGGCGTACATGCACAGCATCTGGTCGCCGGCGCCGCGCACCTGGGCCACGCCCGGCTGGAGCGTTTTCTTGCGCAGATTGTCCAGCGCGGAGCTGTGGAGAGTGGATTCCAGCACCTGCCAGGATTTCAGGTGCTCGGCGTTGACGTAGGCCACGCTTTCCGGCTCATCCACCACGTAGCAGATGATCAGATCGGCCAGGAACGGCCGGTAGATCAGCTGGGGCAGCCCGCGCTCGGCGACCTCCGCCAGCATCTCAAGCGGCTTGATCATCGGGTAGACCCGATCCTCAAGCTCGTCCCAGAGCTGCGGCCCGCGATCGGGCGCGAAGGAGCGCACCGCGCCCTCCAGCGTCTCCAGGATCGGCCCCAGCTGGTCCGGCGAGCGGCGGTAGGCGCGATAGAAGTGCTCCAGCTCCGACACCACCGTGCGGCCGTGCCAGCGGAAGCGCACTTCCATGCCGTCGCGGCTCAGCTCCTCGACGCCGCCCATCTGCTCCAGGCGCTCCTCGACCAGATCGCCGAACTCCTCTTCGTCCAGCACGTGCTGGCCGTTGCCATCGAATTCGCTCATCGCATCACCTTTCGCGCTGACCTTGCCAGGCAGCCTTGAGCGCGGCGAGATCGGCCCGCAGCGCCTCATCGCCCGCCAGGCCGGTCACCGCCAGCAGCGGCTCGGCGGTCACCGTGCCGACCCGGCGCAGCGGCAGGTCCTCGAACAGGGCCTTCAGCGCGCCGGCCTGGGCGGCGGGCACCTCCAGCAGCAGCCGCGACGGCGATTCGCTCCACAGCAGCGCCGCGTCGTCGAGCTGTTCGCCGGCGGCCGCCTCGCGCAAATCAAGCAGCAGGCCCAGCTCGCCGGAGAAAGCCATCTCGGCAGCCGCCACGCCCAGGCCGCCCTCGCTCAGGTCGTGACAGGAGCGGACCAGCCCGCCGGCGATCGCCTGGTGGGCGGCCCGCAGCAGCCGCGGCGCCAGCGCCAGATCGACCTGCGGCACCCGGCCGTTGTCGAGCCCGGCCACCGCGCCGGCGATCGAGCCGCCCAGCTCGGCGCGGGTCACGCCTGCCAGGTACAGCGCGTTGCCGGCCTCCTTGAGATCCATCGAGACGGTTTTGAGCACATCGGGCACGATTCCCAGCGCCGAGATCAGCAGCGTCGGCGGGATGGCGACCCGCCGGCCTTCGGCGTCGCGGTACTCGTTGTTCAGCGAATCCTTGCCCGAGATGAAGGGCGCGCGGTAGGCCAGCGCGGCGTCGTAGCAGCCGGCGGCGGCGCGCACGAGCCCGGCCAGCCGGTCCGGCAGCCGCGGATCGCCCCAGCAGAAATTGTCGAGGATCCAGGCCTGGTCGGGATCGCCGCCGGCGGCGACCAGGTTGCGCAGGGCCTCGTCGACCGCCGCCAGCGCCATCCAGTAGGGATCGAGCTTGCCGTAGCGCGGGTTGATGCCGCAGGACACGGCGATGCCGCGCAGCGAGTCGAGCCGGGGCTGGAGCGCGGCGGCGTCGCCCGGGCCGTCCTCGGCGACGCCGACCAGCGGCTTGAGGATGGTCGCGCCCTGGACCTCGTGGTCGTAGGAGCGCACCACCGCCTCCTTCGAGGCGATGACCGGATGCGCCAGCAGCGCCAGCAGCGTCTCGCCATGGCTGGCGGCGCTGGCGGCGGCTTCCGGCTGCGGCGCCGGCGCCCAGTCGGCCTCCAGGTTGAGCCGCACGCCGCCGCTGTGCAGGAATTCCATCGCCACATCGACCAGCGTCTCGCCGTTGAAGGTCACATTGAGATAGCCGTCGTCGGTGAAGTGGCCGATCACCGTCGCCTCGACATCCTCGCCCTGGCACAGCGCCAGCAGCTCCTGGACCTTGCCCGGCGTCGCGGCGACGACCATCCGCTCCTGGGCCTCCGAGATCCAAATCTCCCACGGCTGGAGGCCGGGGTATTTCAGCGGCACGTCGCGCAGCTCGACCGTCGCGCCGGTCTCCTTGCCCATCTCGCCGACCGCCGACGACAGACCGCCGGCGCCGCAATCGGTGATCGCGCTGTACAGCTGGAGATCGCGGGCCTGGAGGATCACATCGATCACGGTTTTCTCAGTCACCGGATCGCCGATCTGCACGGCGGCGCCAACCGTCTCGGCGGTGTCGTGGGTCAGCTCGGCGGAGGAGAAGGTGGCGCCGTGGATGCCGTCGCGGCCGGTCCGCCCGCCGATCACGACAATCGCGTCGCCGGGCTGGGCGCCGAGCGGATGCGAGCCGCGCGGCGCGAGGCCGACCGTGCCGCAAAAGACCAGCGGATTGGCCACGTAGCCTTCGTCGTACAAAATCGCGCCGTTGACAGTGGGGATGCCCAGCTTGTTGCCGTAGTCGCGCACGCCGGACACCACGCCCTCGGCGATGCGGCGCGGGTGCAGCACGCCGGGCGGCAGGCTGGCGTCGGGCAAATCTTGCGGGCCGAAGCAGAGCACGTCGGTGTTGGCGATCGGCTGGGCCGAGACGCCGAGGACATCGCGGACCACGCCGCCGACACCGGTGTTGGCGCCGCCGAACGGCTCCAGCGCCGAGGGGTGGTTGTGGGTCTCGACCTTGAACGACAGCTCGTAGCGCTCGTCGAAGGCCACGATGCCGGCGTTGTCGACGAAGGCCGACAGCAGATCCGGCCGGCGCACGGCCTCGGTCGCCCGCATCAGGTAGTGCTTGAGCAGGCCGTCGATCGTCACCGTCGGGGCGGAGGCCAGCTCGGCCAGGGCGGGATGGAGATCGGGGTCCGCCGGCGCCGCATCCTGCTCCTGGCGATAGAAAATCCGCGCCCTGAAGGTTTTGTGGCGGCAGTGCTCGGACCAGGTCTGGGCCAGGGTTTCAAGCTCGCCGTCGGTCGGATCGCGCTCCTCCAGCTGGAAATACTGGCGGATCGCCTGCATCTCCTCCAGCGAGAGCGACAAAATCCCCTCGCGGCTGATCCGCTCCAGCTCCTCGTCGCTGGCGTTCCGCAGCGGGATGGTGGCGATGGCGGCCTGGTGTTGGGCGGGGGTTTCCAGCAGGTGCTGGTAAAACGCGAGCCGGGCGCCGGCCTCGGGCCGGACCGCGACATAGGCGGTTTCGATCAGATCGTTGAGCAGCGTGTCAAAGGCCTGGGCGCGCAGGGCGTCCTCGCTGGCTGCGGCGCCGGGCAGCAAGCGCCGCAGCGTCTTAGCCTGCGTCACATCGCCGAAGCCAAGGTGGCGGGCGCCGGTCAGGATTGTTTCAGCTTCGTTATCGGTAACGCCGGGGCGGAAAGCGATCTCAACCACGGGGGCGGGGTCGAGCGGGGCGAGCGAGGTGGAAAGCGGCTCCCAGCTGGCGTGATGCGCAACCGGGTCGTGGAGCAGTTGGGCGGTGAGTTGTTCGACCGAGGCCGGTTGGAGCTGTTCGCCCGCCAGAAGATACAAGCGTTCCAATCCGTCTGGCACCTTCGGGCGCACCGTCACCAGGTATGCGTACACCGAGACCTCCTGTTTCGTCATGCTGGCGCGATTCTACCCGTGGCGGTCTGGGCTGTCAAACCAAGGGCAGGGATCAGGGGTCAGGGGTCAGGGCAAGCAAGACAATCAAAGCGTTTCACAACAAACATCGGAACCATCAAGAACCCCAGGCCATGCCCGCCGCCATGCCGTCCGGCCTGACCCCTGGCCCCTGATCCCCCAAAATCCCCCCGCCAGCCATGGCAGATTCGCCGCGCGATTGCATCTAATACTGGTGAAGATTGAACCAGGGGGACTCGATGAGAGCCAACCGTCACGCCGGGCCGGCCGAGCCGGCTCGCCGCCAGCTGGTGCTGGCCTACCGTCCCGATGTCGATAGCGATGAGCTTGAGCGGCGGGTCGCGCTG
>DASWWB010000713.1:0-1911 GCA_036406115.1 Herpetosiphonaceae bacterium | reverse complement strand
TTTCGTTTAGCCAAAAAGATTATTTGGCGACCCAGACCGGGTCGACGTCGTTGACGTTGTTGCTGGTCAGGCGGCTGACCTTGATCTCGCTGCCGTCCTTGCGGATGGTCCAGATCTCGAAGGTGTCGGTCTGGCGGGCGGAGACAAAGACCAGCGATTTGCCGTCGGGCGACCAGTTGGCCTGGCGGCCGCCGACATTGTCCGGCGACAGCGTCTCGACGCTGGTGCCGTCCGCGTTGGCGACCATCAGATCGCCCGCTGCGACATCGCCGCCGGCCATGCCGCCGCCATCGAAGCGCGAGTAGGCGATCTTGGTGCCGTCGGGCGACCAGGCCGGGTCGAACTCGCGGGCGATGTCGTTGGTCAGGCGGGTCAGGGCGCTGCCGTCGGAGCGCATCGCGTACAGATCGCTGGCGGCGGGCGCGTCGACCGGATTGTTGCGGGTCGAGGTGAAGGCGATCTTGTTGCCGTCGGGCGACCAGACGCCGTCGAACTCATCGCCCGCCGAGTTGGTCACGTTGACGCTGGCCGAGCCGTCGGCGTTCATGATGTAGAGATCCCAGTTGCCGGTGCGGTGCGAGGCGTAGAGGATGTACTGGCCGTTGGGCGACCACTGCGGGTTGTGGACCTGGGTCGCGGCGGCGGAGAGCTTGACCCGGCCGCTGCCGTCGCGGTTGATCCGCTCAAGCGCGCTGCCGTACTCGGTGCCGTCGGAGACCGTGAACAGGATGGTCTTGCCGTCCGGCGAGACGGCGGGCGACCCCTCGATCTCCGGCGTGGCGAGCAGGGCCTTGGCGCCGGAGCCGTCCGGGTTCATCACATACAGGTCGTAGTTGTTCTGGCTGATCTCGCGCGAAAAGATGATCTGGCCGGCGGTGGCGGGCGTGTTGTCGCGCACCTCTTTGCCGAGCAGACCGAGCAGCACTTTGAACGGATTGGGATTGTTGGGGTGCCACTCGAAGCGGGCGCGCTCGAACCACTGGGTGAGGACGGTGTCGCCCGACGAGTTGGTCTCCATCTTCGGCGCCGTCAGCGGCAGGCCGAACAGCTGGAGCGAGCGGGCGTACTTATCGAGGCCGGGGATCGCCAGGCCGTTCTGCTCCCAGTAGGTCTTGAAGCCGACGCCCTGGCCCTGGTCGCAGACATTGTGGCCGGTCTCGGCGAACCAGAGGCAGCCGGCCTGGGCGCCGCTCTCGCGGGGCTCGGCGGCGTAGTTGCGGCCGAGCTGGACCAGGCGCTCCTTGCCGAGCAGGCCCAGCAGCACACGGTAGGGCGTGCCCTGGTTCTCGGGGTGGTCTTCCAGCCGGTTGCGCTCCACCCATTGCGTCAGATAGACCTTGCCGGTGTCGCGATTCAGCTCATTGGCGGCGGCGGTGATGGGATAGCCGAAGACGGGCAGGCCGCCGTTGCTCTCCCAGTAGTCGGAGAAGGGATCCTTCATGCAGTGGGGGGTTTTGTCCCCGAAGCACAGTTCGTGGGCGAATGCTTTGTGCGCGGGGGCCAGCAGGGCCACGATGGCCAGCAGCGCCAGCGTCCGCACTCCTCGCAGAACCATAGATTGTCCTTTCTTCCACGTGCCAGAGTTGGCGCATGGCAGGATACGCCATCTGCGGCCCGCACGCAAGCAGCGCGGAGGCGGCCTCACTGCTTGCCAACAGGATCTTCATCAGATCTTAATAGCCCGGCTGTTATGCTGGGGCGACTGGAATCCTCGCCCACGGAGCCGCCATGCTGAAATCACAGACCATGCGACGGATGGGCCGCCCGCTGGGGCGGCTGAGCCCGCGCCCGCTGCTCTGGCGGGCCGGCGTCGGGCGGACCCTGGCCGAGACGCTGCTGCTGGCCAGCTGCCTGCTGACCCTGGCCTGGGCCCACAGCGTGGCGGTGCCGGCGATCGGCCGCGACTGGACG
>DASWWB010000712.1:0-4614 GCA_036406115.1 Herpetosiphonaceae bacterium | reverse complement strand
GCTTCCCGCTCAGCCGCCCGCCCCCCCCAGGCCGCCCATCCGCTTCCGCGAAGAAGATCAGCCGCTGCGCGCCGCCCCGGCCTTCTTGCTGCCCGGGGTCCCGGCGGTCGAGGGCATGCAGCGGATGGTCTCCCGCCGCATCCCTGACACTGCCGCCGGCCTGGCCGGACGCACCGCCGACGGCCAAGTCGAGCTGCGCGTCGTCGAGCTTGGCCGCGAGGCCACTGCCGCCCGCCTGGGCGATACCCGCGCAGCGCTCCAGGAGTTCTACCGCACGGCGCTGCCGGAGCTGGGCTGGGAGCCGCTGGCGGATTATCCGGGCGGTGCCTTCTACCGGGGGCGGGCCGCCGACGGCACGGCCCGGATCCTGAGCGTGGCCTTCGATTGGCATCACGACAAGCTTGAGCTGTTGCAGTTCGCCCCCAAGGGCGAGTTCGTCCCGCCGAGCCACGCCTACGAAGCCATCACGCCCCTCATCCCGTCGGAGGAGCATGCGTTCGCCGCGCTGGCGGTCGGCCAATCCGGCGAGATCTATGCGACGGCGCCCTGGGATTTCCAGATCTGGCGCCTCGGCCCCGACGGGACCCGGCTGGCGGCGTGGGGCGGCCAGGGCTCCGGGCCTGGCCAGTTCGGCGGGAAGTCCGATCCGATGATGTACATGGCCAGCGGCGGCCCCACCGACATCGCCCTCGGCCCGGACGGCGCGGTGTATGTCGGCG
Source organism: Herpetosiphonaceae bacterium (assembly GCA_036406115.1). Taxonomy (GTDB): domain Bacteria; phylum Chloroflexota; class Chloroflexia; order Chloroflexales; family Herpetosiphonaceae; genus DASWWB01. Next base: position 3,895 of record DASWWB010000712.1, on the reverse strand, counting down.
ACCTCTACAACGGCCGCATCCAGAAATTCAGCCCGGACGGCGAATTCCTGGCCCAGATCGGCGAGCCGGGGGCCGGGCCGGGCCAGCTCGATCCCGAGGATAGTTGGTATAGCAACGGACTGGCGGTCGCCGGCGACGGGACGATCTATGCCTCCCACGGCGACTATGTTTCGCGCTTCGCTGCGGACGGATCGTTCCTCAATCGCTGGCAGCCCCAGGCGCCGCGCGGCGTGGACCGCGCCATCGCCTCCGATTTGGCGGTCGGCGGCGATGGCACGCTGTACGTGCTGATTGGCTACGAGGGCGTCGTGCAGCGCTACGCCGCCGACGGGCGTTTCCTCGATGAGTGGGGCGCCAACGGCCTGAACCCGGGCCGGTTCCGCCGCGCCCGGAGCCTCGCGGCCGCCGACGACCGGCTCTATGTGCTTGATTCCGAACCCGGGCTCTTGCATATCCTGGCCCCGGATGGCGCCGCGCTCGGCACGGTCAGCGGTGGCGTCGAGGGCGATGATCGCCGCGAGCTGAAGGGCTCCGCGCTCGCGGTGGCCCCGGACGGCGGCCTGCTGGCGATCGACGAAGCTGTGATCCTGCGCTTCGCGCCGGCTAAAATCCGCCCCCTGAGCGCCGATTACGCGCCGACTGCGGATGCGCCCCTGCCCGATCCCGCCGGCATGGAGTTCCTGCCAGCGCTGCCCACCGCGGCGGAGTGGCGCGAGCTGGGCCGGCGCTGGCTGCGCCAAGACCCATGCGCCGCGCCCTGCTGGGAGGGTGTCACGCCCGGCGAGACGACCGTCGGCGAGGCGCTTGAGACACTCAAGCGCAGCCCGTTGATCGCCGCCGAGTCGATCGAGCCCACCGAGACCAGCTACGACGACTCCAGCCCGCGCTTCGCGATCAGCTGGAGCCTGGCGGATAATGGCGACCGGGCAAGCGATGCGAACCAGGCGATTTTCGGCAGTTCGCCCGACGATCCCCCGCCGCCGGAGATGGGCGCCGACGGCATGATAACCGTCTCCGGCGGCATGGACCTTGATCCCGCCGCGCTGGCGCTGCCGATCGATCGGATCGACATCGATCTCTCGCAATACAACGAGAATCTTAATTTTTATGATCACGAGATCGATATGTTCACGCTCGGCGATCTGATCGCCGCCTACGGCGAGCCCAGCCACGTCCTGGCGCTGCCCGGCGATGACACGAGCTGGCGCACGCTGGTCGTGCTGTTCGAGGACGACGGGATTATCGCCAGCCCCAAGCTGTTCGATCCTGCCGCCTTCGGCCCCGATCTGGTGATCAACCAGGTGAGCTTTGCCGCCGATTCCTACGAGGCCGCCTTCGGCTGGCACAGCTCCAATCTGCCCCAGCCCTGGCAGGGCATGCGCGATTTCGCCTTCTACTGCCGCGTCGAGCAGACCGGCGCCGCCTGCCCGTAGCTCCGCCACGCAGCCAGGCCGGCGGAACCCGCCGGCCTGGCCTGGCGTCGGACTCGCAGCATCCGCTCTTGCCCCGAGGAGTCCGCCCGATGAGACGAAGCCGAGAGATCGCATCCGCATGGCTGCTGGCCGCCCTGGCGCTCGCCGCCTGCGGCCCGGCCGCTCCGACCGCCATTCCGCAGCCAGCCGCCGCGCTTCCTGCCGCCCAATCCGCCCCGACCGCCAGCCCGACGCCCGTCCGCACCGCTGTCCCCGTCAATCGCAAGCCGGCCGCCGCGCGCCGTACGAAGCCCTTCACCATCAAGGAGTGGCGGGCCGAAGCCGCCGCCTGGCTGCGCCGGGATCCGTGCGCCGCGCCCTGCTGGGAGGGGATCACGCCCGGCGTCACCACGGTCGAGGAGGCGCTGGAGCAGCTGCGCCAAAGCCCGCTGATCGATCCCGACTCGGTCCAGGTCTATCAGATTGACAGCTCGCTCGCGGCGCGCGACAGCTTCGTTATCCAATGGCAGTGGGTCGGCAGGGATGTCTTGGGCTTTCACATCCTGCCCGGGGGCGAGGCGCGGGTCTGGCAGGAGCCGCTGCCGACGCCCACCCCCGATCCCAACCCTCCGGCGCAGCCGCGCTTCCTTGATGCGATGGTCGAGACCCATCCGATCACGCCCGACCGCTTCCTGCGTCCGCTGCCGATCGCCAGCATCGAGCCGCATTTCAGCTACCACCGTCAGCCGGCCTACCATATCCCGGGGCGCGTGCGCGCGGCGACCTTCACGCTCGGCCAGGTGATCGAGGCCTACGGCGAGCCCAGCCATGTCGTGGCGACGTTTGACGGCCGCGACAGCTGGAGCGTCGCGCTGGTCTTCGAGCAGCTCGGGTTTGTGATCGAGACCAACAACCGCGAGGCCATCCGCCTGGATGCGACCCTGGGGATCGATGGGGTCACGTTCACCGACGATCCGATCGCCGCCGCGCTGTTCCTGTCGCCGCCGGAGACGCTCGTCCCCTGGCAGGGCATGCGCGATTTCGCCTTCTACTGCCGCATGGAGAAGACCGGCGCGCCCTGCCCGTAGCCGCGCTCGCGCCCCTGGTTCGTGCGGGCAATCCGCTTTCGATGTTCCAAGGAGCCATCCATGAATCACCGCCGCCCGTTTCTCCTGGCAATGATTTTTTTCCTCCTCGCCGCCTGCGGCCAGCCCGACGCCGGCACCGGCGGCGCGCGCGCGACCCAGACCGCCGGTCGCGCGCAGGCGACGGCCGATCCGCTCGCCGATCTCCAGCCCTCGCCCTTCTCGCTGCTGCCCGGCGTCCCTGCCCACCCGGCGATGGAGCGGATGGCCGCCACGCAAGTTCCCGAGGCCTCGGTCGGCCTGGCCGGCGTCACGGCGAGCGGCCTGGTCGAGATCCGCACCGTCGAGCTGGTCGGCTCCACGCCCAAGGAGGTCGAGGGCGTGCTGGATTTCTATGTCGCGCTGCTGCCGACGCTCGGCTGGGAGCCCGTGGCCGACTACGCCGCCGGCACGCTCTACCGCCGGCCCGGGCCGCAGGGCGGCGAGACGGGCCTGTTTGTCTCGATCAGCGCGGGCGCTCGCCTCGTCGAAATGGTGCTGTTCGAGGCCAAAGGCGCCCTGCCGCCCTTCGCCGCCAGCCATGCCGGCCCCGATGTGCTCGCCCGCGATTTCGAACCCCAGGGCGTTGCCTATGCCCAATCCGGCGAGCTGTACGTGGCGTGGGAGCGCGATCAGCGCATCCAGCGCTTCGACGCCGCCGGCGAGCCGCTCCAGGAGTGGGGCGGCCCAGGCGCCGGGCCGGGCCAGTTCGGCGGCGAATACGACGGCCCGACCGGCGTCGCGGTCGGCGCCGACGGCAGCGTGTTTGTCGTCGATCCGGGCAACGGCCGCATCCAGAAATTCAGCGCCGACGGCCGGTTCCTGGCGTCGTTCGGCGAGGAGCAGCTGGAGCCGCAGAAAAGCTACCTCGGCCCGAACGGGATCGCCGCCGGCCCGGACGGGACGATCTACCTGGCCGACTCCGATACGATGATGCTGTTCGCCCCGGACGGCGCGTTCCTGCGCAGCTGGCACGCTCGAATCCCGGCGAACAGCACGTTCTCGTCGCTGGATTGGCTGGCGGTGGATGACCAGGGCTTCGTGTACGCCACCGACGGGCTGGCGGACGTCGTGCAGAAATATGCGCCCGATGGGACATTCGTGGCCGAGTGGGGCGGCCCCGGCGTCAGCCCCGGCCGCTTCTCCAGTCCGGCGGGCATCACAGTCGCCGGCGACCGGCTGTATGTGGTCGACGGGTATCGCGGCCGCATCCAGGTGTTTGGGCGCGACGGGGCGCTGCTCGGCATGGTGGGCGGCAAGGACGGCGAGCCGGCGTTTTCCGGCGGCGCGGGCATCGCGGTCGCCCCGAACGGCGATCTGCTGGTCGCCGATCACAGCGCGTCGGATCTGCTGCTGTTC
>DASWWB010000711.1:0-7259 GCA_036406115.1 Herpetosiphonaceae bacterium | reverse complement strand
AGCCCGGTCGGCCTGGGGGCGGGATTGGACCTCGCCGGCGTCGCCGCGCCGGGGCTGGCGCGATTCGGCTTCGGCTTCCTGGAGCTTGGCCCGGTGACGCTGGAGCCGTTCGCCGCCAGCCGGCCGATCGAGCGCCGGGCGAGCGGCGCGGCGATCTGGTATCCCGACGAGCCGGCTAATCCCGGATTGGCGGCGCTGGAGCGCAATCTGCGGCGCGCAGGGCGGCTGCCCGCGCGGATCGGCGTGCGCCTGGGGCAGCGGCCGGGATCATCGCCCGCCGAGGCCGCCGCCGAGCGCCGCCAGCTGATCAGCGCCCTGGCGCCGCTGGCTGATTTCCTGGTGCTTGATCATTGGCGCGCCGCCGACGCGCCGATCTGGCCCCTCGCCGCCTGGCGCGGCCACCTGGCCGAGCTGCTGGACCACCTGCGCGATGCGCCCCGGCCGGTTCCGCTGCTCATCGCGCTGCCGCCGGACGGCGACCGCGAGCAGGCGCTGGCCCTGGCCGGCGCGGCGCTGGAGCTTGGCGCCGCCGGCGTCGTGATCGACGGCAGCCTGGCGGACGAGGGCGGCGGCAGGCTCGCCGGACGGGATGCCCTGGCGCCGACGCTTGAGCTGATCCGGCTGCTGCGCCAAGAGGCGCCGGGACTGGCGCTCATCGGCGGCGGCGCCCATCAGCCGGCGGACGCGCTGGCGCTGCTTGAGGCCGGCGCCGATCTCATCCAGCTCCACAGCGGGCTGGTGGACGCGGGGCCGGGGCTGCCCAAGCGCATCAACGAGGCGATCCACGCCGCCGAGGCCCCGAAGCCGCCGCCCGCGCCCGACGCCGGCGGCCTTGCCCGGCTGGCGCTGCTGCTCCGCCAGGGCTGGCTCTGGCATTTCTTCCTCGGGCTGGGCATGATCATCGGTGGCGCGCTGGCGGCGCTGATCGCCGCGACCAGGGTCATCCTGCCCTACGACGAAGCGTTCCTGGGGCTCGGGCGCACGGAATTGGCGGCGATCAACGCGCGGCTGCTGCCCTTCATGGCCCACGACCGGGTCACGCTGGCGGGCACGATGCTGTCGATCGGCGCGCTCTACGCGATGCTCGCGGCGGGCGGCATGCGCCGGGGCGAGGCCTGGGCGGGCCATGCGATCGTCGCCTCGGCGGCGCCCGGCTTCGCAAGTTTTTTCCTGTTCCTAGGCTTCGGCTATTTCGATCCGCTCCATGCGCTGGCGGCGCTGCTGCTGCTGGCCTTCTTCTGGCTGGGCCTGCGCGGGACAACCGCCGCCGAGCCGCCGCAGCGCGCCCCGAGCCTGACCAACGACCGGACCTGGCGGCGCGGACTCTGGGGCCAGCTGATCTTCGTCGCGCTGGGCGCGGGGCTGATCGGCGCCGGGCTGCTGATCGCGGCGATCGGCGTCAACGGCGTCTTCGTGGCCGAGGACCTGGCCTTCCTGCGGACGGATGCGGCGCCGCTGCGGGCGACCAACGCGCGGCTCATCCCGCTGGTCGCCCACGACCGGGCCGGCTTCGGCGGGGCGCTGGCGGCTGACGGGATCGCGGTGCTGACCTGCGCGCTGTGGGGCTTCCGCCGAGGCGCGCGCTGTCTCTGGCTGGCGCTGGCGCTGGCGGGGCTGTCCGGCTTCGCGGCGGCGATCAGCGTCCATCTGGCGGTGGGCTACACCGATTGGCTGCATCTGACGCCGGCGTTCCTGGGCCTGGGGCTGTTCGCCGCCGGCCTCGTCTGCGCCTATCCCTACCTGTGTTTCCGTCCTGCCGCCGAGCGGGCGCGCGGCCCGCAGGCGATCAGCCAGCGGGAGCTGCCAGGCTGAGATCCAGCGCCTTGGCGCCGAGCAGCGCGCCGATCGCCGCGAACGCCGGCGCCGGATCATCGTCCAGCAGCCCGGGCGCGAAGGGCGCGACCTCGACCTGGAGGCGCTGGCCGGCGAATTTGTGGCTCCAGCGGGCGACCGCCCGGCCGCCGCGCAGCAGCAGCGGGAAGCCGTCGCCGTGCAGCGTGCCGCCGCCGCCCTGGCTGTAGGCCAGGCGCAGGTGCGCGTCGTCGACCAGGCGCTGGCGGCCGTCCGGGGCGTAGCCCATCGTGTAGGCGTCCCACTTCGGCAGCGCGACGAGGGCCGCCGGATCGAGCGGCTCGGCGGCGCCGAACCCGTCAAGCAGCTCGGCGGGCAGCAGCCAGCCGCCGCCGCAATCAACGCCCAGGCCGTCGAGCGCCGCCGCCGCCCGGCGCTGGCTCGCCCCGGTCCACCAGGCGAAATCCTTGACCCGGGCCGGGCCGTAGGCGGCGAGATAGGCGCCGGCCAGCCAGCGCAGCGCCTCGTCGGCGTCGGCTTCGAGCGGGCCGCCCAGCCAGGCGTCGGCGGCCACGTACGACAGCCGGTCCGAACGCAAGCTGGAGCCGACGCGCAGCACCAGACCTTCCCGGGCCATCACCCGCGCCACGGCCGTCGGCCGCACGCCGGCGAGCGCGAAACCGGCGTCCCGCAGCGCTTGCTCAACCTGGGCCGGCGTCAGCGGCTGGCGGGCGGCCTCAAGCAGCGCCGGTTTCATCCTGGCGTAGGTGTCCCAATCGACGCCGGCGTACTCCAGGCGCTCGGCGTGCGTCTCCAGCGGCGGGCGGTGGGCGACGAACAGCCGCGCGGCGCTGGCGGCGGGCGCCAGGAAAATCGAGCCGCGCATCGCAGGGAGCCGCACCGCCGCCCGCTCTCCCTCCAGGGCGCGGAACGCCTGCTCGTCAAGGCCGGGGCAACGGCAGAGCAGCGCCAGCGGCGCGGTCGGGTGGCTGCTGTAGACCGCCACGGCGCCGGCGAGCGCCCCCTGCGGCGTGACGGCGGCGCCGGCCAGCCCCAGCCGGCGATAGGTCCAGGCCCGCAGCTGCTCGACGGGCGGGGCGGATTGGCTCATCAAGGCTCCTCCTGCGCACAAACGTTCGCTTCGCCGCCATTATAGCCGATCCGCCCGCCGCCCCAGCTGATCAATCAGATCATCCCGGCGGCTCGACATGACAGGCTCCGCGCGCTTCAGGCGGCGCCCGCCGCCCTCGCGTCCACGATCGCTTTGCCGAGCATGCGGAAGCTGAGGCGCAGGGCGCCCTGGAGATCGCTGGTGGTCTGGATGGTTTCCAGCTTCAAGCCCAACGACACGACGGTCTGAGCCACATCCGGGATAATCCCGCAGAGAATCACCTCGGCGCCGAGCAGGCGGGCGGCGGTGGCGAGCTGCAACAGGCCGTTGGCGACATGGGTGTCGATGCCGGCGACGCCGGTTATGTCAATGATGCAGATCCGGGCGCGCTGATCGCTGACCGCCGCCAGCAGCCGGGTGGCGATCAGGCCGATGCGCTCGCTGTCGATATGGCCGATCAGCGGCAGCAGGACAATCGACTCGGCGATATTGAGGATCGGCGTGGACAGCTCGCGGATGGTCTGGATGAGGTAGCGCTGCTGCTCGTGGGCGCTGGTGATCTCGGCCAGCATCTGCTCCAGGCGGCGGTTGTTCTCCTCAAGCGCTTGCTGGTGCCGCAGGTCGCGCAGGTGGCTCAGCGTCGGCTCAAGCGTGCCGCCGAGCTGCTTGCCGAGGATCGTAAAGAGCGACTGCTCCGTCGCATCGAACGGCTGGCCCTTGATCCGGGCGGCGTACAGCCAGCCAAGCAGCTCGTCGCCGACGCGGATCGGCACGCCGATCGCCGCCGTGACCGGGTAGCGCCCGCCGAGCGGATCGACTGGCAGCGGCGGCTCGCCCGGGGCCGCTGCCTGGGTCTGGCGGCCCAGCTCGGCCTCGGCGGCGGGCGGGATGGCCGGCAGCGCTTTTTTCAGCAGCACGCCCTGCGCCGCCCGGGCGGTCAGGCCGCCCTCATCGCCCTCGCGGAAATAGACGATCGCGATCTCGGTGCCCAGCAGCCGCGTCACCTTGTCGAGAGCGACGGCGAAGATCGTCGGCAGATCGCGCAGGCGCGCGGGCAGCGAAGAAATCTCATACAGGATGGAAAGCTCAGTCTCGCGGTTAAGCATGGAGTCCTCCGCCGGCCCGCGCCGCACAATCCGCCGCTAGCGCCCGATCGCGTACACCACCACGGTTTTGTTGTGGAGCAGCGTGCCGCCGGTCTCGGCGGCGGCGATCTCGCCGAAGCTGAACATCCCGGTGATCGGCGTGTCGTGGCCGACCACATCGCGGATAACCTTGATCTCAGTCGCGGCGTCCTGGCCGAGCATCAGCAGCCGCGAGACGCAGTCGAAGACGACGACCGCCGCCGGCTCGCCGCCGCCGAGGCCGGCGAGAGCGCGCTTGGTGGCCGCCGCGGCGGCGGCGAACAGCGTCTCGGGATCGCCGTGCATGATGTGGGCGACGGCGTTTTCCGGCACGCTGGCCACGCACTCGATCGCGCCGTCCGGCCGGACCCGCAGCGGATCGCGGATCAGGTACTCGCCGCTGACCTGGGGCAGCCCGATCGGATGGTCGATCACAAAGGCGCTGAAGCTCTCCTCGGTCAATCCGGCCTCGGGGAATAGCTCGCGGTAGGCGGTGAAGGCGGGCCGGCCGTCGAACTCGTGGACGACATTGCCCTCGCTGCGGGTCACCACCAGGGCGCGGCCGGCGGGCTGCCAGCCGTGCTGCACGCCGATCCCGACCGGGGCCGCCGATGTGATCAGGGCCATGGCGATCGCATCGCTGCGCACCTCGTCGTTGACAAACTGGCTGGTGCCGAGGAACTTCAGATTGTCCCCGGCGCCGCCGCCGACGAGCGGGCAGAGCGGGCCGAGCGTGTTCGAGGCCTGCTTGACGACCTCGGTCAGCGAGCCGGTCAGGCCGTCGGCCAGCATGATCGCCACGGTGTTGGCGGCGCCGGCGGCCCCTGGCAGCGCGGGCTCGATCCGCTCGGCGATCGCTTCGGCGACCGCTGTCGGATCGGCCTGGATGCCGCCCTCGATCGCCAGGGTGACCTCCATCGCATCCGACCAGAGCGCCAGGACCGAGACGCCGCTGCTCGACGGCCCCTCGGCGCTGATGATGCCGCCGGTGCAGCATCCGAGCAGCGCCGCGCCATCCGTCGCCGCCCGGATCCCGCGCACGACCTCGGCTTGGTCGTACTGGTCGGTGGTGAATGCCAGGACAAGGGTGGGCTGGCGCCCCCCGAGCGGCTCGCACGCCTGCGCCGCCGCCGCGAAACCGGCCTGATAAGCATCGTTCAGCTGATTGGTTCCCGACCCAGCGAGCGCTGTCATAGCGTCCTCCCAATCTAAAGATGATTATCGCGCGGCCATCATATATGAGGTCGGTTCCGGAGGCAAAACAAGGACGCCGCCGCGCGACAGAATCGCGCAGCGGCGCCTCGTTCGCCGCGATCGGATCGGCGGGCGGCCTAGGCGTTTTCCTCCTTGATCGTATCAGCGATGTTGTCGTTGCGAATCATCGCGCCGGAGACGGCCATGGTGACGAATACAATCGCCAGGACGCCCAGCACGCAGGCGGCGATCGCCCCCCAGGGCAGGGTGAAGGCGAAGGTGCTGACCCCGTCGAACCGCGAGTGGATGAAGGCGCTGAGCGCGATCCCCAGCGGCAGCCCGTACAGCAGCGCGGTCAGGCCGTAGAACAGGCTCTCGTAGCGGAGCATGCGCCGGAAGCCGCCCGGCGTCAGTCCGACTGAGCGGAGCATGGCGATCTCGCGCCGCCGCAGCTTGATGTTGGTGTCCAGGGTGTTGATGATGTTGGTCACGCCGATCAGCGTGATCAGCGCCAGGAAGCCGTAGAAAAAGAGCTTCATCAACAGCGTTTGCAGGCCGCCGCTTTGATTGAACTCCGCCATCGATTGGTAGGAGAAATTGCCGCCGACGGTCGACTGGTAGAGCCGCTTGATCGCCGCCGCCGCCGCGTCCGGCGCATCGCTCTTGACATACATCGCCCCGGGATTGATCGGCCCCAGCTGCAGCAGCCGGTCGCGCAGCCCGTCGAACACCGCGTCCGAGACCACCAGATCCGCCACCAGCGCCGGCCCGACACCCATCAAGCTCAGGGGCGTCTCGCCGGTGACCGCGCCGACCGTCCAGGTGAGGCCGGCGGTCGCGCCGCCCTCGGGGGCGATCGCGATCGGGTCGCCAGGCTTGAGCGTGAACAGGTCGAAATCATAGAGCTTGCCGTCGCGGCGCTGGTTGTAGTGGTTGACCAGAATCCCGCGCGGCGCCGCCGGATCGGCGTACGGCGCCGGGTCCAGGCCGAGCCGCGCCAGGTAGTGGGCGAACTCGGCGGGCCCCACCGCGCAGACCTGGAGCACAAACTGATACTGGCCGCCCTCGCCGACCAGCGGCAGGTTCAGCTCGCGCAAGGCCTGGCGGGCCTGGTCGGTGAGTCCGGCGCGCGGTGGGACGTAGCGCTGGTAGGTGCAGCGGCGGAAGGCGACCCGCTGCACCTCCGGCAGCGCGCCGACCTGGGCGGCGAAATCATTGGCGCGGGTTTGGCGGTAGTCCAGGTCGATCAGCAGATCAAAGCCCATCGCCTGGCTGGCCATGCGCTGGGTGGTGGTGGCGTACAGCATCAGGGCGTTGAAGGCCACGAACAAAATGATGCTGATCATCAGCGAAAGCACGGTGGTGAAATACTTCTTGCGGTCGCGCTTGAGCGATTTGAGCGCCAGCTCGCCCTCGAAGCCGAACAGCCGCCGGATCAGCGGGCTGGTGCGCAGGCGGCTGCTCGCCGGCAGCTGCTGGCCAGCCGCCAGCTCGCCGATCAGGCGGATCGCGTCGATCGACGAGACCCGGGCGGCGCGCCGGGCGGGTATCCAGGCCGAGAGCAGGATGGTCGCGGCGGCGAACAGGATCGTCAGGGCGATGACCAGCGGCGAGACCACCAGCGGCATCCCCTGCTCCGCGTCAGCGATCACCCTGGCGACAATCCCCTGCGTGAGCCTGAGCAGGACGGCGACCCCGCCGATCGCGCCCAGGATTCCGAGCGGGATGCCGATCGCCGCGATGACGCCGGCCTCGGTCAGCACGATGCGGCGGATCTGGGCGGCGGTGGCGCCCGCGCTGGCGAACATGCCGAACTGCCGCTTGCGCTCGCCGATCGAGATCGCGAAGGCGTTATAGATGACCAGGGCCGAGCCGCCGACGATCAGGGCGACGAGGGTGGCGATGAGCGCCAGGAAAAAGCGCGCATAGTTGGAGCGGCCGCTGCCGCCCATCCATGGCAGCAGGCGCTCGTTGTAGCTGATGAGCGGCTGCGCGGGCCGGCCCTCGGCGCCGGCCGCCGGCAGGGCGGCGCTCGCGGC
>DASWWB010000710.1:0-2332 GCA_036406115.1 Herpetosiphonaceae bacterium | reverse complement strand
GCGCAGCGCGCCGGCGTCGAGCGCCTGCGGCCTGCTGACCCGCCAGCCGGCCAGGCGCAGCGCCAGGGCCCCCGCCGCCACGCCGTCCTCGAAAGCCCAGCCGGCCTCGGCCAGCGCGCCGCCGTTGAGCCGCAGCTCAAGCTCGGCGCCGGGCCGGGCGATCCGCCCCAGGCCTTCGAGCACCGCCGAGTCCGCCGCTAGCAGCCCGCCAAGCAGGCTGCCCCACGGGAAATTGACGGTGATCTTGCCGGCCAGGCCGTTCAAGGCCGCCGGCAGCCGCTCGGCATTGGCGATGAGGTACAGCGCGTTGGCCGGCGCCTGGCGCGAGCTGTCGCGCAGCTGCTCGCGGCAGCTGTCGACGCCGATCGCCAGCGTGGCGGGCGCCCGGCAGGCCAGAGCCAGCACGAAGCGGCCGTCGCCGGTGCCCAGGTCGATCGCCACCTCGCGATGGGCGCGAACCAGCTCCAGCAGCGCGGCCTCATCCATCTTCGCGCTGCGCTTGCCCGTTTGGATTTCCATATGCTCCTCCTTGTGTGGGATGCGTCAGTCAAGCGGACACGGGCACACGGAGGCGGGGAGGAGCGCGGGCGCGCGGAGTCGGCGTCCCGCTGGGGACGCTAGGAGGTCAAGCGCCGTCAAGGTCGTCGGGAGTTGGTTTGCGGCGGAACGCCGGGAATCGCGAAGCGAGCCAGCGCTGCGAGGGCGCTAGCTGCGAGCGGCAGCTGGGGAGACTATCGGCTTAGCAGGGCGGGCGGGCGGCGGCTTTGGTCGCGTGGTTCATGGGCGGGTCCTTTCGTCGTCGGCCTATTGTACACAAGGCCGGCGCGAAATCAACCGGGCAAATTGATGAGCACCTGCTCCAGCGCAAGCTGCGGGCTGACATTCTCGCGGATCTGGGTGGCGGCCAGGTCGATCGAGCGCAGCGTGGCGTAGATCGCCGGCAGCGGCAGGCGGGCCAGGGCCTGCAAATCCTCGCGCCGGTCGACGTTGATCAGGCCATCCGCGGCCCCGGCGGCGGTCAGCAGCACATCGCGCCACCAGCCCTGCCAAAGATCCAGCAACTCGAAGATATTTTCTTCGCCGCCCTTGGCCGATTTGCTGATCGTCTCGGCCCATTTGAAGCGCTGGGGCAGCGAAAGCTGCTGAAGCTCCAGCAGACCGTCGAGCTGCTCGGCCCGGGCCTGCAAGGTCTCGGGCGAGCGGGCGACGGCCACGGCCCAGCCGATCCTGCCGCCGCTCCAGGCCGCGACGACCTCGGCGTCGCCCGGGGCGATGCCCCAGCGCTCGGTCAGCGCCGCCGCCACCAGGGGCCGGGGCACCGGCCGCAGCTTGATCGTGTGGCAGCGCGAGACAATCGTCGGCAGCAGGTCGCCGGCGCCGTGGGCGACCAGGATGAGCGTGGCGAAGGGCGGCGGCTCCTCCAGGGTTTTGAGCAGCGCGTTGGCGGCCTGCTCGGTCAGCGCCTCGGCGTCGTGCAGGATCAGGACCCGGCGCCGGCCTTCGTAGGGGCGCAGGTGGATGTCGGCCTGAAACTCGCGGACCGCGTCGATGCCTAGCCGGCTCTTGACGCTCTCGCCCGGCTTTTGGGCCGCAGCCTGGGCCGCGAGGCCGCCGATTCTCACATCAGGATGGCTGCCGCGCTCGGTGCGGGCGCAGGCCCGGCAGCTCCCGCAGGGCGGCTCGCCCTCGGCCAGGCAGTTCAGGGCCTGGGCCAGCCGCAGCGCCAGCGCCGCCTTGCCGATGTTCGGCGGCCCGGAGATGAGATAGGCGTGGGCCGCGCGCCCGTTGGCCAGCGCCCGCCGCAGCCCGTCCACCGCCCACTCGTGGCCGATCATGTTCCAGTTGCCGTCCATGCGCTTGTCCTTTGCCGCTCAGATGTGCGGCTATTTTAGCAGAAGTCGGGGCCGCCCGCCGCTGTTGCCACGGGGCGGATTCAGGCTATGATTGCAGATGGGCTCGGCGCCGCGCCGATCAGCCCATCTGCGAAGGAGACCGGCCATGCGCATCGCTCTCATGTCCGACATCCACGGCCAGCTCGCCGCCCTCGACGCCGTGCTGGCCGATGCGGACGGCCAAGGCGCCGACGCCATCGTCTGCCTAGGCGATGTGGCGACGATCGGCCCGGCGCCGAACGCGGTGATCGACGCGCTGCGGACCCGTGGCATCCCCTGCGTCCGGGGCAACCACGACCTGGCGGCGCTCGATCCGGCGGCGGCGGCCGACTACGCGATCTCGCCGCTGCTGCTGCCCGCGCTGGACTGGTGCGTCGGCCAGCTGACCGCCGAGAATCTGGCCTATCTGCGGGCGGCGCAGCCAGTCATCGCCATCCCGC
>DASWWB010000709.1:0-1994 GCA_036406115.1 Herpetosiphonaceae bacterium | reverse complement strand
TTCCTTCATTTAGTAGCTGATGATGTAGACCACACTCATGGAGCGACCACAGGAGCCGTCATACGGCCCATACACCCCAATGGTCAGCGTGGCAAAGTCCAGCCCCGCCACATAGGGCGAGTAGGCGCTCCGGATGGGCTGTACGGGATCGACGCCCTTGCATTGCGCGGTCAGAGGCGCATCTGTTTGCCCATAAACACTCGTCGGCAATCCACCCAACACAGCAAGACGTTGATTCCCGGCTTGTAAGACAGCGCGTCCATCGCCCCCCGCCTGGCGCACCTCCGTCCACTCGCGGGCGATCCGGTCGGCCTCCGCCTGGAGATCCGCCCGATAGCCCACGGCGGGCTTGCCAGCCTCGGCGACGCGACGCTGGTTGAAGATCCCAAAGAGCTGCATCCCGGCGGCGTGGATCTCGTCCTGGGCGACCGTCGGCACGAAAGCGGCCTCGCTGCGGCGGCCGGCGGTCAGCTCGCTGCCGAGGAGCCCCAGCAGCACGCCCTTCGCACCGTGGTCCTCAAAGCGCACGCGCTCGAACCACTGGGTGAGCACGGTGTCGCCGCTGGCATTGGTCTCCAGCTGCGGTTCGGAGAGCGGTTGACCAAAGAGCGCCAGGCTCTCCGCGTATGAATAGCCGCGGCGGCCATCAAACTCCAGGCCGTGGGTCGAGAAATACTGCCAGAAGGGCGTGTGGGTGATGGCGTGGCCGGTCTCGGGTACATAGTGGGCTGCCGCCGGATCGGCCTTCGGAAACGTCTGCCAGTCGCGCCCCTGGGCGGCCAGCGCCTCCTTGCCGAGCAGGCCGAGGAGGATGTGGTAGGGCGCGGCGTTCTCCGGGTGGTGCTCGAAGCGGTTCCTCTCAAAATATTGGGTCGGGAACGCGGTGCCGGTGTCGCGGTTGGTCTCGCTGAAGGCCTCGGAGATCGGATAGCCGAACACCGGCAGGCCGCCGTGGGCGTCCCAGTAGCTGGCCATCGGGTCCAGCAGATTATGGCCGGTCTCTGCGAAGTGGCGGGGCTGCGCACCATGCGCCGAACCCAGCGTTATGACAACCAGAAGGACGACACTCACGAACCCAGCCAGCCGACGGAAGAACCACGTCATACCATCTCCTTTGGCGCAGGTGTTCCAGCGAACAGCCTGCTATACTCAGCACAACGACCAGAACGGAGGAGGTAACCAGCATGGTCACCCACGTATCGATTGCGGAGGCGCAACACCACCTGCCCGACCTCCTGGCAGCGGCCGCTGCCGGCGCCACGATTGTGATTGATGCCGGCCCGAATGGGCAGTTTCAGCTGCTCCCGCTGGCTATCTCCGCCACACGGCTGGAATATGGCAGCATGCGCGGGCAGATCCAGTTGAGCGACGATTTTGATGACCCGCTTGATGATTTTGCCGACTACATGTAAGTTGCCTGGCGTACTGCTGGCCCATGCACCGCAGGGTCCGGAGATCACCATGACCATGACCGTGCTTCACCAGCACCACCTGTTCGACAACGCCGCACTGCTGTGGGCCTGCGGGCAGGCAACGGCGGCCGGGGTGCTCCTGTTTGAGCATACGCCCCGCACCCAGCGCGCGGCATGGGCCGCCGCCATCTTGCGGGTCGTCGTGCCACTCCTCCCTCCTGATCCCGCCGTTGCGGCCGTCCTCGCCTTTGCAAGCGCCCCGGACGCATGGGGCGCGGGGGCCGAGGGAAACTACCCAGCAGCCCATCACCTCGTGGCAACGATCGCCTGCTCGCCGGCACGCACGCCGGAGGCCCAGATGCGGCAGCTTGCCGTGGCGGTCGGAAAAGTGGCCTATACAGCCCAGCAATATCCTGCCCCATTTGATCATGCCGCCGGCTGGGAGGTCGTCGGCCACGCGTGGACGCTCAGCACGCTGCTTGCGCATCCGGGCGTCGAGCGTCGTCTCTGGCGGTGCGCTGCCGATCCCGCTGTCGTCACCCTCACGGCACCGGTGCGCTGCCATCCGTCGTGTCCCTGGTG
>DASWWB010000708.1:0-8197 GCA_036406115.1 Herpetosiphonaceae bacterium | reverse complement strand
CTGGATCTGAGCTTCAACGCCCTGCAGGCGATCCCGGCGGTGGTTGGTCGCCTGCCGCAGCTCCACACCTTGAGCCTCCGCGGCAATTGTGATCGCTACCAGTGGGGCGAGCCGGCCGTTTTCCAGGTTGATCCGGCCGTCCTCAGCCAGCTCCCCCAGCTGGCCTCGCTGGAGCTGGGCTTCAACTGGCTGGCCATCCCGCCCGAGGGACTGGGCGACCTCCCGCAGCTGCGGGACCTGGGGTTCGATGGGACCAACCTGCGGGTGCCGGCGTGGCTGGCCCGCTATCCCACCCTCCATAGCATCGATCTTGATGACACGGATGGTGATGCCGACGGCCCCATCACGGTGCTGGAGGCGTTAGGGCAGCTGCGCACCCTCGTCTGGACCCGCAATCACGCGACCACGCTGCCGGCAGTGGTCCGGTCATTGCGCCAGCTGGAGACCCTTGAGCTGTATGGGAATGAGCTGACCACCCTGCCGGACTGGCTGGCGGAGCTGACGCGCCTGCGGGAGATGGGGCTGCGCAGCAACGAGTTCCGCGACGTGCCCGCATGCCTCCGTGAGCTCACGGACCTGGAGCGCCTGAATCTGAGCGGGAATGTGCTCACGGCGGTGCCGACGTGGCTGAGCGGGCTGTCCCGGCTCCAGCGCCTGGAGCTCGAGGATAATCAGCTCGCCACCCTGCCGGACGCCTTAGCCACGCTGCCGGCCCTAACGCAGCTCACCGTGGCGGCGAATCCGCCGTTCGAGCTGCCGACGTGGCTGGCGGGTCGGCTGGCCGTGATTGAGGACCTGCCGGACCTGGTGCGGGATCAATGGCGGGGAGAACGACCCGAAAGCAGAACCATCCGGCTGCGGGACTGAAGGCTAACACGGGGTCGGGGACGAACCGGGGAATAGCGATCCAGACGGAGTAACGAAGTCTCACGTCGGAGGGCAGGTGCTCGTGATTGATGCCGATCTGGCGGTCGAAGCGGTCGTGGACGGTGTGGCCTGGGCGCCAGGGGCTGCGTGGGTGGCCATCCTGACTGGACAATCCGACGTGATCGCGCCAGCAGCGCTGCCGTCCCATGGCCCAGTGCCGCAGAGGGGGGAGCAGAGGGGGGATAGGTGATCTGAAAGGTCCAGCGCTCGCGCTGGCAGCCATCGGCGCTCAGGCGCTCGCCAATCAGCTCAAACCACCCTCGGAGGTCTGTCGTGTCAACCGTCATCGTGATGGGATCAGTTGCTGACATGCTGTCCTCCCGGTGCGGAGTATGCCTGTCGCAGGATCGTTCAAGAATCAGCGGAGGGCACGGCCGGGGCGAGCGTGGGACGATGGAGCCCTAAGTTCGCCCCGGCCGTGCCCCCCGCCGCACTCCTAGTCCTGCTCAGCGTCAGGGATCGGCCGATACCAGTCCCACACCGCGAGATCACGCTCAACCTCGTCGATTGCCGCCCGCATGGCGGCGAGGGCCTCGCGCAACCTTCTGCCCTGCGCGGGATCAGCGGCACGCGGTCGCAGCTCGGCGATGATCGCCGTCACCTGGTCGCGGGCCGCAATGAGGGCAGAGCGGTCATCGGGTGGACTGTGCGGGTTGGGGCCGAAGTAGTTCTCCGGAGGACGATAGCCCAGTGCCAGGATCCGCGCATATCCCCAGCGGAGGAGCTGGACAATCCACGCTTCCTCGGTCTCCGTCTCACGCGCGATGAGGTCAATGCTCCAGTTCGAGCGGCAATACCATGCATAGGCGATCACCGCCAGATTCCCAGGCGGCTGGCGCGTCATCGAGCGCTCGGGAAGGATGCGAATGCCATATTCCAGCGCAACGAACAAGTGTCCTTCCGGCAGCAGATCGTCGTAATTCATGCCCGCCACCCCACCACGATACTGCCCAGGCGATAGCGGCCGGTCCGTGCAGCGGCCAGCGCCGCCGCCCGATCAGCTACCAGGCCCCGCGCCGCCAAGATTCCGATGCGCCACCGGCCAAAGGCCAGGTCCGTGTCTCGCGTGTTCATGCGATGTGTGTACTCCCTCAAGGATACAACGAGCCCGTCACCGATCCATCGCTCCCCGCTGGCCGACCGCCGTCACCGTTACGACTAACTCGCTGTCGTCGATCTCATCGACGATTCGGTCGTTGCCCACGCGAATGCACTAGGCCGTCTGGCCGGTGAGCTTCTTCGCCCCCACCGGCCGAGGATCATCGCCGAGCGTGTCAATGGCCGCGAGGATGCGGCGCTGGTCAGCCTGCGGGAAACTGGCAAGGGCGTTGCGAGCGGCGCGACGGATGATGACCGGGGAGGTCCCCACGAGGCGGCCCGTCCTTGCCGCAGCGCCTCGATCTCGGCCACGGCCTGGTCGAAGGGCAATCCCGCGGCATCCTCGGCCTTCGCCGCTTCGTGTGCTTCAAGGTCGTTCAGTTCCTCAAGGGCATCCAGCAGCGTCTCAAAGGACTCCAAATCGAGGATCACGCTGATCGTAGTGCCCTGGTTGCCGATCACATAGTGGGGTTTGCGGATCTGGCGCATGGCAGGTCTCCTTGCGGGTGTTCTGCTCTCCTCGTCGGCGTCGCGGATCGCGTGGAGGGCGGGACGGTCGTGCCCACGATCATATCATGGCTGCCCATAGCGAGGAGTTGATCGCCGTCATGCTGGAGCAGGCAGGCCTAGCCAAGCCGCAGGAGCAACGTCCGGGTAGGTGGCCGCCAGCCAGGTCGCAAACCGTCCGATGATCTGGCAGTAGAGGCGTCGCGTTGCCGCGCTGCGCGACGGTTCCAACCACTGATCAAACGCGTCCAGGGTATCGGAGATCGGGAGATCGGTGAGCATCGCGGCGGTCTGGCGCCAGGTGCGCGGTATGCCCCGTTTTCGCAGCCAATCGTGCACCTATGGCGTACGGATCAGGGGAAGATAGATAGGTTGGAGGGGGGGAAGGTTCGCCAAGTTCAACAGATACAATCCTCGTAGTTCTCGATTATAGGCAATGTTGGACCCGAATGGCGCGACGCTATAGCTGATCAGGCCACTCGAATCCGTGCGCAGCAGGCGGGAGGGTGATCCAGCCAGGGGGGCCATGAAGAGGCCCGTTCTCCTCCAATTGGTATAAATGAGCGCGTGATTATTCGCGGTAAACGCCCAAGTCCCCGCCGTATCGAGTGACTGGGTGAGCACCTGCGTTGCGCTCACGGGGGTGGTGAGGAGATACCCATCATACCCATAGGCGATATGCGCGCTATTCGGGCTGATCACAACACCTGACGGATACTGGGTAAAGGGATGGCTGCTGGGATTGACCTGCACCAGATCTTCCCCGGTGATCGTGGTTCGATACACATTGAGCCTGCGTTCGACAAACCCGGTAGTAAACACAATCGTCTGGTTATTCGCGGCAATCGTGACCCCCAGCACACTGTCCATGGAATCGTGGCTGAGCTGGAGCGGTGCGTCACCCCGGATGCCCACGCTATAGACCATGGTTTTCGTGAGCGCTTGCGTCGGAATCCATTTCTGGGTCGTAAAGACCACCCGCTCATACAGCTCCGGACCCAGGATCACCCTCCCTTTTGCCGCCCCCCCGTTCATGTGATTCGCGGTAATCGGCGCGGTATGGAGTTGCAGCCGCGGGTCAATGGGCGTCGGCCCATTAATCGGAACACTTTCTAGCCGGCCCTGGCCGCCGGCAATGATGTAATACACGACATAGTTCCCATCTGGGCTGAACGTTATGTTTTGGGTCTCAAAACTGGCGCGATCGATGTCGTCATAGTCAGCCAGCACCACTGGGGGGCCTCCCCGTCGCGGGATGCTGTAGAGCACGGCACGGGGAGGTCCTGATTCCTGAACCGCATACATCCAACACACGACATGGTCGTTGGTTGTCGCGAAAAAACGTGAAAGCGACCAACTGCCCGGCAGTGATGGGGTGAGGCGGATAGACGGTCCGCCCGTAAGGGGGACATGGTAAAGGGCGGGTTCATGCGGCCACGTCGTCTCATAAATCACGGATTGCTCATCGGGTGTCAGCTGGTACCCTCCCACTTGGCCGGTGAACTGCGACGGATTCAGCTGGATCGGAGTGGTCCCCGTGAGGGGAACGCTGTGGAGATTGGCGAAGCGCCCGTCGAGACCCAGCGAATGAAAGATCACCGTGCGACTATCGCTGGTAATACGAAAGCCATGCGCATTCAGCCCGGCGCTGATGCGGGTTGGTGGGTTATCGGCGAGTGACACATGGTAGAGATGTCCAGCTGCGGGCGGATAGGGAGAATCGCGCGTAACCGCAACGATTGCCTGGCTATCCGGGGTAAAGCCGTGGTTCGTAACGTACATAGTGGGCGGGAGCAATTCCCTCTCACCAGATGCCACGCGCTGCTGGGGGTGGGCGGCGGTTGCGAACGGCAGCATGAGGATCAGGGCGAGGAAAGCACCCAGCCGCCGTTGACGGGGGATGAGCTGCTGGCCCTGCGGGGGGCGGGCAGTCCAGAACGAACGGAGCGTGGAGGAGATGGTCGTGAGCCAGGACCGGCTGCAGTGAGCATGCATACAGACCTCCAGTGCAAAAAAACGATACGCAGTGAGTGTAGCCGCGCAGCGCGCCTGAAGCCATGCGGGCGGTCTCAACGTCCAGCCACAGCGTTCTGATGGACAGGTAATAAACCTGAGATGGTGGTCCGCAGGCGGTGGTCGGGTGCGCCCATTCCTAGCCTACCGGAACCCCGATACCGATCTAGGCCGTTCAGAAGGGGATCTTCTGAACGGCCCAGGCTGGCCTGCGGCGTTTCGGCAAAGCCGACGTCCGTGACAGCGAACAGATTCTGTCCAGCACGCCGCTTATTCTGGCAGGGGAACCCTCCTGCGCAGCAGCACAATTCCGAGCCAGACAAACCAAACAATCAGACCCAGGCCAAAGGTAGTCCCGCCAAGCTCGCCGAGGACGGGAATCATCGTCAGGAGGCCCGCGCCACTGATGACGATGCCGAGACCATGCAGCGCCTTCGGCAGCGCGCCGGTCCGCAGGCCGGCCCAACTCACCAGCAGCACCCAGACCCCACCGACAATCTCATTCCCACCCCCTAAACCCTCGACGACCGCCGCAATGCTGGTCCACACGACGGCCGCCTGCGCGCCATTGGTGCGGAGCAGCGTACTCACGACACCAGCACCGATGTTGGCGATCATACCGCTCGCAATCACCAACCCGGCCCAGAGGAGTCCAAAGCGCCCGGCTGGTGATCAGCGAAAAAACCGCCAAGAGCCATATCAGCAATATCCTCGGCAAGCTGCACTTGGCCGATCGAACCCAGGCCGCTGTCTACGCCTGGCGCGAAGGCATCATGGGCCGCAGCGCCCCCGCTCCCACGCCAAGCCGCGAGCCACGCCGCTAAGCCGTGGTCAGGGTACAAACCTTCACCACATGCGACCCGCCCTGGCCAACCTGGCGCTGCGGCGGGCGGCGAGGGGAGGGTGAACGGATACGAGGGGGATGACGACAACGATCAAGAACACCATGCTACTGGCAGCGACGAAGGCCCAGGCCGAGGGGCGACGGCACCCAGAGGGTTCCCCCCTGCAAACAATTGCGCGCGAGACCGGGATCACCACCCGGGCGATCGCTGGCATTGCCCAGGGGACGATCCGCCAGTATCCCAAGGATATCCTGCTGACCCTCTGCGGCTACTTTGGCTGCGGGGCTCGATTCTATAACGCCCATAGGCATCAAGCTTATGGCTGTGAAGGCCCAATTGCGAGCAATAGTTGCGCCGTCGTTGGCTTGGTTTTCCGTTTATTGGTCCGAGCCCAGCGCCGAATCAGCCCGGCAAGCCGTTCGAGCTCGTGGGCGAGCTGCTCCCCATCGTGGCTCGCCAGCACGAGTTCACCGGCCGCCTGGGTGACCAGACTCGCCGCTCAGACCGACGGCCAGAGCGTGCTGATCATCGCCGGCCCGGCCGCGTCGAACATCTTCGACTACCAGCAGGTTGAGTTCCTCGACGCCAGCGGCGCCGTGCTCCGCACCCATCCCGCCAAATAGGCGCGCCGCCTCATCGAGCCCAGCCCGACGCCGGCGGCCAGCGCGCAAGCTGACCGCCGGTTGATGTTGCGCCGCCAGGCCCGTCACTCCGGCGGAAACGCCCGCCGCACCCACCAGCCCGCCGCGAAGCCGGCCAGGCTGCCCCCGATCAGCGTGACCGGGTCCCTGATCTCCGCGATTTTCATGTAGACGACGCTCAGATAGACCAGCAGCGCCAGCCAGCGGCCCGTCGCCGAGCGCACGGTGAGCAGCGCGTAGGCCAAGAACATGGCATGGCCGGAGATCAGCGGGATCGGCTGCGTGGCGCGGGCCAGCGCCAGGGCCAGCAGCGGCAGTTCAAGCGCCCATTGGCGCCAATCGATCGCGCGCAGCCGCGCCAGCCGGTCCAGGCAAAAGGCGGCGAACGGGGCCGCGATCGGCAGGAAATAGGCGTAGAGCCAGAAGCGGTTGCCATCGTTGAACAGCGGCTGGAGCGCCAGGGCGACGGCGCCAGTCGCCAGAGCGGACCAGCCGAGCACTGCCAGGGGATGGGTGAGCCAGACGCGGGATGCGGCCATCGGTTTCTCCTCTCACGCTGCGGCGGCGGCACGATTGTACCATCCTGTCCTTTCGGCCAGCGCGGCGCCTGGCCCTTTGCGCGCGCCCGGCGCGGCCGCGGGCGGGAGGCGGCGGCCGCTGCGCCGGCGTATCCTGATCCCAGCGAGAACGAATGGCGCGGCCGGGCGGAAATCCGGCGAGGCGCCGGTTCTCGGGCAAGGAGCAAGCGATGGATCTCTCGGATTTCGAACAGTGGCTCGGCGCGCTGGGCAGGGCCTGGGAGGGCCGCGACCCGCACGCCGCCGCCGCGCTGTTCAGCGCCGACGCCAGCTACAGCGAAGACCCGTTCGAGCCGGCGCTGCGCGGCCGCGACAGCGTGCTGCGCTACTGGCAGGCCGAGACGGCGGCCCAGGAGGCGATCGCGGTGCGCTTCGCCGTGCTGGGCTTCTGGGGCGCGGGCGGCGCCGCCCACTGGAACGCCCGCTTCCGGCGGATCGGCTCGGGCGAGGCGGTGGAGCTTGACGGCGCCCTTGTCGTCAGCTTCGACCGCGACGGGCGCTGCGCGGAGCTGCGCGAATGGTGGCACCGGCGCGAGCGCCAGGCAAGCGATGAATTTTCAGCGATAGAAAGGATCGAGCAATGACCTCCTCACCAACTGCGATCATCACCGGCGCCTCGCGCGGCCTCGGCCTGGCCCTGGCGCGCCGCCTCGCCGCCGACGGCTGGCGCCTCCTCATCACCGCCCGCGCCGCCGGACCGCTGGCCGCCGCCGCCGCCGAACTGGCGGAGCTGACCGAGGTCACCGCCCTCCCCGGCGATGTCAGCGACCCGGGCCACCGGGCGCAGATCGCCGCGGCGGCCGCAGCCTGGGGCGGTGCCGACGCGCTAGTCAACAACGCCAGCATCCTCGGCCCCAGCCCCCAGCCCGGGCTGCTCGACTATCCGCTCGACACGCTGGAGCAGGTCTTCCGCACCAACGCCCTCGCCCCGCTGGCGCTGATCCAGGCCCTGCGCGGCAGCCTGGCGGCCGGCGCGCGGATCGTCAACATCAGCAGCGATGCCGGCGTCGAGGCCTACGAGGGCTGGGGCGGCTACGGCGCCAGCAAGGCGGCCCTGGAGCAGCTGTCGGCGGTGCTGGCCGCCGAGCAGCCGGCCTGGCGCGTCTACTGGGTCGATCCCGGCGACATGCGGACCCAGATGCACCAGGAGGCCTTCCCCGGCGAGGACATCAGCGACCGGCCGGAGCCCGAGACCAGCGTGCCCGGCCTGCTGGCTCTGCTGGCGGGCGATCTGCCCTCGGGGCGCTACGCCGCCCGCGCCCTGGCCGCCGAGCCCGCGCTCGCCCAAGGAGCCTAGCGATGGAGACGATGACGATGTTTCCGCCCCAAAACGCCGCCAGCCGCACCCGGCCCATCCGCCAGGCGCCCCGGCTCGGCGAGAATCTTGAGTTCGAGCTGCCCGCCGCGCTGGAGGCCGGCGAGCCGCCCGAGGCCCGCGGCCTGGCTCGCGACCAGGTGCGGCTGATGGTCTCGCGCTACGGGAGCGATGAGATTGTCCACACCCGCTTCCGCCAGCTGCCCGAGGCGCTGCGGCCGGGCGATCTGCTGGTCCTCAACACCTCGGGCACGCTCAACGCCGCGCTCGTCG
>DASWWB010000707.1:0-2158 GCA_036406115.1 Herpetosiphonaceae bacterium | reverse complement strand
GCGCTGGCCGCCGCCCGCCGCGCCGGCGCCGCCCGCCCGCTCGACGCCGCCGCGTCCCCATCCCGGCGGTAGCCGCTTTTGTAGCCGCTTTTGTAGCCGCTCCCCGCTTGCCACACAGCCTTTTACCATGCTTTAATTTGTCCTGTGAAAGCGCTTTCAATACCAGCCGATCCCGGCCTTTTTGGAAGTATTCGGAAGGAGCGACAGTGATGTTCTCTGACACAGGCTCTTCGCAGAGCCCCCGACCGCAGCCGGTTCGCCCGTTTCACCGCCTGGCCCTGGTCCTGGCGCTGCTCGTCGCCAGCGTGGCGGCCTGGCTGCCGCAGCCGGCCAAAGCCGCGACCAACCTGGCGCTCAACAAGCCAGCCCTGGCCTCGGCCTCCGAGGCGCCCGGCACCCAGCCCAACCTGGCGTTCGACGGCAATCTCGGCTCGCGCTGGAGCAGCGGTTTCTCCGACCCGCAGTGGATCCGGGTCGACCTGGGCTCGGTCCAGAGCATCAGCCAGGTGACGCTGCGCTGGGAGGCCGCCTACGGCCGCGCCTACCAGATTCAAACCTCCAACGACGGCAACGCCTGGACGACGATCGCCTCGGTGACGAACGGCGACGGCGGCGTCGACGACCTGGCGGTCTCCGGCTCCGGCCGCTACGTGCGGCTGTACGGCACGGTCCGCGCCACGCCCTACGGCTACTCGCTGTGGGAGTTCGAGGTCTACGGCGGCACCAATCCGACCAACACGCCGGTCAACCCCACTTCGACGCCAGTCCCGCCGACCTCGACGCCGCTCCCGCCGACGCCCACGCCGACCCAGCCGGGCGGCTCCTGCCAGACGACGACCAACATCGGCCTCAACAAGCCGGCCTACACCTGGTATTACGACACCAAGGACGGCGCCCCGCGCTTCGGCAACGACGGCAACGCCGCCACGCGCTGGAGCCATCTGTGGTATCCGTCCGGCCCGGCCACGGCCTGGTACTACGTCGATCTCGGCTCGACCGCCGCGCTGGTCAACCGGGTGAAAATCTCCTGGGAGGCCGCCCTGGCCGCCGATTTCCAGATCCAAACATCCAACGACGCGACGACCTGGACCACGGTCCGCAGCGTGGTCGGCAACGCGGCGCTGATCAACGACTACGCGTTCTCGCCCGCGATCCGCGGCCGCTATGTGCGCATCAACATGACCAAGAAGGGCACGGCCTACGGCTACTCGTTCTGGGAGCTGGAACTGCACGGCTGCAACGCCGGCAGCCCGACCTATCCGCCGCCGCCCCAGCCCGCCACCGGCACCTTCACCCGGGTCTGGGTCGATAATTTCGACGGGACCGCGCTGAACACGGCCAACTGGGCCTACGACAACAATGTCCACGTCAACGGCGAGCAGCAGCAGTACGCCAACGGCAATGTCACGGTCAGCGGCGGCACGCTGAAGATCACCGCCCGCCGCGAGACGCTCAACGGCTATCCGTTCACCTCGGGCCGCATTTTCTCCAAGGACCTCAAGACCTTCACCTACGGCAAGATGGTCGCCCGCATGAAGCTGCCGGTCGGCGAGGGTTTCTGGCCGGCCTTTTGGATGATGGGCAACAATATCGATACCGTCGGCTGGCCCGGCAACGGCGAGCTGGACATCATGGAGAACATCGGCTACGGCAACTGGACCTCGGGCGCGCTCCATGGCCCCGGCTACTACGGCGCCGGCTCGGCTGGCGGCCTGGTCAATCTGCCCGCCGGCCAGACGACCGCCGACTGGCACACCTACGCTGTCGAGTGGGACCCGACCTACATCAAGTGGCTCGTCGACGACCGCGAGATCCTGAGCTTCACCCGCGAGTACATCATCAACGAGCGCGGCCAGTGGACCTATGACAATCCCAAGTTC
Source organism: Herpetosiphonaceae bacterium (assembly GCA_036406115.1). Classification (GTDB taxonomy): domain Bacteria; phylum Chloroflexota; class Chloroflexia; order Chloroflexales; family Herpetosiphonaceae; genus DASWWB01. Next base: position 278 of record DASWWB010000707.1, on the reverse strand, counting down.
TTTATCCTGAACCTGGCGCTGGGCGGCGAGTATCCCGCCGGCTATAACGGCTGCACCGGCAATCCGCTGCCGGCCGGCTGCGCCTACTTCGGCGTCAAGCAGTCGACGGTCGATGCGATTGTCGCCGGCCGCGGCGTGGCTGAGATCGACTATGTGGAGGTGTGGCAGAAGCGGTAGGGGTTTCCTTGCGCAGGGGCGGGGGGCTTCGGCCCTTCGCCCCTTTTCGTTTTTTGGCGGCCTCCCCCCGCCCTCCTGCCGGAGGGGGCGCAAGGGGGATT
>DASWWB010000706.1:0-6366 GCA_036406115.1 Herpetosiphonaceae bacterium | reverse complement strand
TATAACCAATATAAGAAATATCCGCTCTTAGATGAGCGGATACTTGGCCGGTGATCTATCACTTCTGTTATTATTGTAGCACATCCGTCTTTATTTGTCAATACTCTCAGATGGCATGGGCGGCAAATTGCTTTTTTGGGTCTTGCCCCGACAGCCAATAGCCGCCAGCCGCTAGCCACCTACCTCCCCAGCAGCGGCAAATACACCTGCGGCCCCATCCCGTGGGCCAGGCTGCTGTAGGCCTGGAACGATGGCTTGTAGAGGGCGACGGCGCCGTTCACGTCGTAGCGGCCGTTGGCGTCGAACGGGATTCGGACGACGCCCCAGGATTCGCTGGCAGGGGGGAAATCTTCATACTTGAACCAGAAAAACGTGGCGATGTCGGCGCGGCGGGCGTAGAGGATGGAGGCGATGGCGCGGAGGAAATCGGCCTGGCGCGCCAGGTCGGCGGGGCTGGCCGGGTCGCCGCGGGTGCCGACCTCGGTGATCCAGAGCTTGGCGGCGGGGTCGTCGGCGCGCAGGACGCCGAGGAGCTGATCGAGCCGCGGCCCGACCCGGTGCAGGAAATCGTTGTCGCTCTGGAGCCTGGCCATCTCGGCGGGATACGGGTGGTAGCCGATGCCGTCGACCGGCCAGCGCCCGTTGGCGGCTTTGTAGCCCCGGAACGGCTCCGAGGCGTAGATCGCCGCCAGGTATTGGCGGTCGGTGCGCCCCGACTCGCGCGAGGCCATCGGGTGGAGGCCGCCGAGCACGATTGGCGTCGGGTCCTGGTCGGTCGCGCGCAGGATGCGATAGATTTTCGTGACGACCCGCGCCACATGCAGCGGATTCATCTCATCCTGCTGGCGCGGCGCGCCGGCGGTCTCGTCGCGCAGCGCGAAGTAGAAATTTTGCTCGTTGAACAGCTCGTAGGCGTCGATCCGGCCCCGGTAGTGGGCGGCGATCTGCCGCGCGCGGACGATGTAGGTCTCCATGTACTGGTTGACGCCGCAGCCGATCGGATCGGGGGCGCAGTAGGTGGCGTCGGGATTGGCGGCGGGGATCTCGCCCGAGACCGTGCCGCCGTCGAAGCGGGCGACCTGCGCTTGGGGCCCCTTGAGCAGATCGGTGCCGAGCAGCGCCAGCACCTTGATCCCGCGGGAGCGGGCGCCGGCGACGAAATAATCAGCCTGGGCCAGGTTCAGCGCGCCGAAGGCCGATCCGTCCCAGCTGGCGTGGAACTCGAAGCGCGTCCAGCGCACGCCGGCGGCGGCCAGGTTGTCGAGCATCGCGTCGATGAAGGCGCGGTTGATGTCATTCGGCGCCGCCGGGTTGGTGCCCCATTCGTAGAGCGGATCGCGCACGACCATGCCCCAGAACTCCGGCGTGGCTGGCGGCCGGGCCTGATTGTCCGGCTGGCGCGCGATCGCTGGCCCGAAGATTGCCAGAGCGGCCAGCAGTGTTAACAAAACTTTACGAAACATGGGTTGCTCCAGGGAACAAAATAAACAATAGTAGCGTATATTAAACAAAGGTTGGCGCCAAGCCTGTTGGATGACGTTCCGCTGACCGAGCCGATCGGGGCGACGCGACCGTATGGTATGATGGCGAGACTTTGTTGGTAAGAGGTTAAAGCGTATGACTGTCACCGATGTCCCCCCGCCGAATGTCCCCCGCGTGCTCCTCGACGGCGAGCTTGCGATCAATAAACTCCGCGTGCCGGTGCTTGTGTCGCCCGGCAACCACCGCCTGGTGGTCCTGCAATCCCAGGCGATGTACGAAATGCAGCCCGGCCAGCACGGTGTGCTGACCACCACCAGCCGGCCGGCCCAGGAAATCACCATCGCCGACATGGACCGCCTGGCCCTGGTGCTGCGCTACGAGGTTGATACGCCGGCGCCGGCCGAGTCGGCTGTTCGCGAAGAATTCGTCCTGCCCTCGCCCGAGGACTAGGCGCCGAGATCGCTGATCGCCAGCGGCCGGGCCGGCGCGGGCCGTTCATCGGCGCTAACCAAACGCGCCGGCCCGGCCCAGTCCTCCGCCGCGCGCCGCGCCAGCTCGCCCCGCAGCCATCCCGGCAAGAGCCGCCCCAGCCCGTCCCGCAGATCGAGCCAGGCCGCCGCGATGCGCGGCTCCCGCGACCGGATGGCGGCGCCGGGGTCGGCCAATCGCGCCAGATAGTAGAGCGCCAGCTCGTGGCGCGGTTTGTCGCCCCGCTTGCCGTCCAGCCACCAGCCCTCGGCCACGTAGAGCAGCCGCCCGACCGCGATCTCGGCGGCGAATTCTTCCAGCAGCTCGCGGCGCAGGCATTCGTCCGCCGCCTCGCCGGGCTCCAGCTTGCCGCCTGGCAGCGCGTGATAGAGCCCGTCGCGGCCCGCCGCCTCGTGAGCCAGCACCCGCCCCTCGCGCACAATGATCGCCGCCACCCGCACCCGGTGTTTCATCCCGCCTCCTGGGCATATCAGGAAATCCCTGATTGATCGCCGGCGGCTTCGCCGGTATACTATCAATGCCCGAAACCACCGCTATTTTGCGCTTTTTCCCCGCGCATCGTCAACCCCGAGAGGACACGCCGATGACCACCAACGCCGACCAGCCAGCCCTGTCGCCTACTCCGGAGCAGCGCATCGCCGACCTTGAACGCGACGTGCAGCGCTACCGGCGCTTGTTCGAGAGTCTGCCCGTTCCCGTCTGGTATCACGATGCGCTGGGGCAGCCCGCGCTCTCCAACGCCGCCATGCAGCGCATGCTCAAGCTGCCGGCGGAGCAGATGCTGGCGGCCGACGAGGCGAAATCGCAGGTGCTGGGCGCGCTCCACGCCTCGCAAAACGGCGGCTCGCATCTCGTCCACACCGCCGAGGACGGCGCGCAATCCTACTACACGCTCCACAGCTGCGATCTGGCGACCGACGCCGGTCCCGCGCTGTTGATCTACCTCGAAGACGCCGGCGTCGAGCAGTCGCTGGCCAGCGCTCTCGCCGCCCGCGAGAGCCAGCTTAGCTCGCTGGTCGCCAATCTGCCCGGCATGGCCTATCAGTTTGAGATGCGCCCGGACGGAACCTACGGCTGCCCCTATGTCAGCGAGGGCTCGCGGCTGATCTACGGCTTGGAGCCGGGCGAGCTGATGGAGCGGCCGATCCTGATTTTTGAGCGGGCGTTTGCGGAGGATCGCGAGGCGTTCCGGCAGTCCGGCACGGAGGCGGCGCGAGCCTTCGCCCCGTGGGTCTGGGAGGGGCGGATCGAGCGCGCCGATGGGTCGGTGATCTGGGCGCACTGCGTCGCCCAGCCGGCGGCCCAGCCTGGCGGCGGCCTGCGCTGGAACGGGATGATGATCGATGTCACCGAGCGCAAAATCGCCGAGCTGGAGCGCATGGAGAGCGAGCGGCGCCTGATCCAGTTCATGGATGCCATGCCGATCGGCGTCTACGTGCAGGACAGCACCCGCATGCCAACCTATGTGAACGCGCCGGCGACGGAGATCCTGGGGCGCGGGATCGCGGGCGCGGCGCAGCGGGGCGAAGTCGTCGAGATGTACAAAATCTATCGCGAAGGCACCGACGAGCTGTATCCGTTCACTGAGCTGCCCAGCGCGCGGGCGCTGCGCGGCGAGGCCGCGACCCTCGACGATTTGGAGATCGCGCGGGAGGATGGGCGCCGCATGGCGATCGAAGCCAGCGGCAAGCCGATCTTCGACGACGCCGGCAAGCTGCTCTACACCGTGACGACGTTCCGCGACATCACCCAGGCCAAGCAGCGGGCCCGCGAGTACGGCGAGCTGCAAGAGGAGATCATCCGCGTGCAGGCCAACGCGCTGGCCGAGCTGTCCACGCCGCTCATCCAGCTCGACGACGCGACGGTGCTGATGCCGCTGATCGGCGCGGTCGACAGCCAGCGCGCCCAGCATATCATCGAGGTGCTGCTCCACGGCGTGTCCGAAAGCCGGGCGCGGGTGGCGCTGGTCGATCTGACCGGCGTGCCGGTCGTGGACACCCAGGTCGCCAGCGCGATCATCATGGCCGCGCAGTCGGTGCGGCTGCTGGGCGCCGAGGTGGTGCTGACCGGCATCCGCCCCGAGATCGCCCAGACGCTGGTCAGCCTCGGCATCGATCTCTCCTCGATGCACACCCGCTCCAATCTCCAGATGGGCATCCGCTTCGCCCTGGAGCGCAACGCCGTCGCCCTGGCCCGCCGCTAGGCTGATCGACGCAGCGAGGCCCCGCGAGCCAAACTCGCGGGGCCTCGCTGTTTCTCTCTGTTGTCTCTCCCACCAGCTAGGCTGCTTTGGTCTCCACCCGCGCGCGCCAGGCCGGCGCCACGAAGCGGCCGCGCGGATCGATCTCCTCGACCAGCAGGAAGTCGGCGCGGGCGCGGTCGCGGTCGCCCAGCTGGCGGCGGACGGTGCCGAGCCGGTAGAGCAGCTCGGCCTGGAGCGGCACCGGGCAGAGCGGCAGCAGCAGCTCGGCCTGCTCGACGGCCATGCCGGCGGCGTCGAGGTCGCCGACGACGGCCTGGGCCTCGGCCAGCACGGTGTAGAGCGGCGCCTGGGCGTGGGCGGTGGCGGCGAAGGCCAGGCCGCGCTGGGCCAGCTCGCGGGCGGTGACGCCGTTGTTCGAGCCGCGCAGCGTGACTTCGGCGAGGAGGGTGTAGGCGCCGGGCTGCTTGTCGTCGCAGGCCAAGGCCTGGAGCGCCGCCCAGCGGGCCTCGCCCAGGTCGTTGTCAGCGATCAGGGCCGCGCCCATGCGGACGTAGAGCGGGCCGTGGCCGGGGAACAGCGCGGCGGCGCGGCTGAAGCGGCCCAGGGCGGCCTCGGCCTGCCCCTCCGCCAGCTCGACGGCGCCGGCCAGGGCCTCGGCGTCAGCCGACCAGGGATGCAGGCGCAGGGCCAGCCGGCTCAGGCGCCGCGCCCGGGCGTAGCTCCCGCCGTCCAGCGCGCGGCCGGCGGCCCACAGCAGCAGCGTGCGCAGGACGAACAGCGCAATCACCAGCTCCCCGAGCACGGCCACCGCCAGCGCGCCGCCCGCCAGCAGGTGGGCGCCGAAGATCACCGGCAGGATGACTGTCTCGGGGACCAGCAGCAGCTGCCGGCCGAGCCACGGGAGGGTCCAGGGCTGCCAGCGCTTCGGGGATTGGGATTGTGCAATCGTCGCCATAACACACGCTTCCTTTACTAGCTCGATACCATTAAAAGCAAGTATCGCACCAGGTTGTGACAGATTCTGTCACATTGGTGGCGCAGATTAGGAAATTTGTGCGGAATTTGTAAGAATCGGGGTTTGACGGGCCGCGAAACGGGGGTTTTCGCGGCGGGTCCGGGCTACGGCCCGGCCTCGAAGCGCAGCACGGCGCAGGCCGACAATCCCGCCTCGCGTTCCTCGCCGAGCTTCAGCAACGCGAGTGCCGGATCGAGCGGCTCCGCGTTGGCGATCTCCCAGACCGCCGGCGCGCCGAGGCGGATCCAGGCGTGGCGGGGCAACGCTGCCAGCAGATCGCCGGGCAGCAGCGCCCACGCCGGCTCGATGATCGGCTCCACGCTGTCGGGGTCGCCGAGGAACGGGCCGGCCGACATGAAATAGGTGGGGTGATCAGTGGACAGGCCCTCGGCGGGCCACTTGCCTTCCGCGATGAATTTGTCAGCCACGCTGGTGCTGCGGGTGCGTGCGACCTCCCGGTCGCTTCTCAGCAGCGCCGCCTCGTACCATCCGGCGTGGACAATCTGGACGGCATCGCCGTCGATGAGCGCGACGAGGCCGGAGAATTCCGCCCCATCGTTCTTCTCATCGTTGAAGCGCCGCTCGGCTTCTTCGCCAACGCGTATCAAATCGCGCTGAATCTCAGCGGCGTCGATGCGCGAATCCCGCTTCCAGAGCGCCGCCAGCTGCGGCAGGGCGTAGGCGGCGGCCTCGACGCCCCATCCCCAGCTCCCGGTGCCGTCGCAGATGATCAGGAGGGATTGGGATTGATTGCGCACCAGGAGCGGGCATGGCGCATAGGGTTTGGCGGCGGCGGAAAAGGCGATGCGCATTGTGCTTTCCTCAGACGATGAGAAGCATCAGACGGTTAATCAGCGCGCCGCCGCCGATCGCATCCGGGCGATGGCGGCGGCGCGGTTCTCCGGCGGCGGGTGGCTGACGGGCTCAGCGCGGCTGGCCGGGCTCTTGGGCGCGGCGCAGCAGCCCGGCGGCGCGGCGCAGATCGGCGATCCGCTCGTCAAGCTCGTCAAGGTGGCCGGCCAGCTCCTCCTCGTCGGCCAGGCGGAGGCCGAGGAGGGTTCGGTCCAGCTCGCGCAGGCTGGAGCGCAGAGTTTCGATCGGGGTCGGCATGGCGCCTCCTAGTCCATTTTGCGCTCGGCGTAGTCGCGGCCGTCGAAAGTCAGCAGGCGGCGCTTCT
>DASWWB010000705.1:0-2253 GCA_036406115.1 Herpetosiphonaceae bacterium | reverse complement strand
TGACCTCAGCGCCGAGCTGCCGGCGCCGCGCTGGCCCTTTCTCGCCTACCTGGCCGAGCGCAAACCGGTGCTGCTCCACGGCTCCGGCGACCCGGCGATCGCCGAGCTGGTGCCGCGCCAGTCCAACGATGTCGAGGAGTTTGGCAACCGCCGGGCGGTCTACGCCGCCTCCGACGGCATCTGGCCGCTGTTTTTTGCGATCGTCGATCGCAGCCACAAGCCGACGTCGCTGCTCAACGCCTGCTTCCGCGTCGCCACGCCGGCCGGCGACGAGCACGGCCCGTTCTATTTCTTCTCGCTCAACCGCGATGTCCGCCAGCGGGAGCCGTGGCGCGAGGGGATGGTCTACATCCTGCCCCGGGCCGGCTTCGAGCCCAAGCCCGCCCGCCAGCAAGACGACAGCACGGTTCAGATTATGGAGTGGGCAAGCCCCGAGGCGGTCGCGCCGCTGGCCAAAATCAGCGTCGGCCCCGCTGATTTTCCGTTCCTGGCCGAGATCCGCGGCCACGACCTCGACGAGCTGATGCGGCGGGTCGAGGCCGATCCAGCCGGCTTTCCCTGGCTGGCGGAGGACGAAATCTAGTGGTGCCGGTTGGGTCGATCAGCCCATCGTTCGCTTCGCAGCCCTCGCTGCCGCCTGGATTGGCTTGATGTCCCGCCGACTGCTCAACATCGTCTTTCGAGCGAGTCGAACCAAGCTCATGCGTGGTATCATGACGCCGATGCTCGGTCGCGCCACCGGACCCGCAATCCGCACCGTCTCTCTCGGTGGCTGCCGGAGGAATCGCCCATGATCCAGGCTGGCTTCATCATCAACAATCCGCTCACCGGATCGGTCACCCAGATCATCGAAAGCGACGCAGCGGGTATGCTCCTTGAGGTCACCAGCAAGGCCGGCGCCAAGCCGGACATTGCCGAGCACGTCCATCGCACGTGGACAGAAACCTTCGAGGTGATCCGAGGCACCGCCCGCTGCTCGGTCGGCGGCGTGCAGCGCACGCTCCAGGCCGGCGAGGTCGCCACCGTTCAGCCAGGCCAGAAACACATCCATCCCTGGAGCGCCGGCGCCGACGAGCTGGTCTTCCGCCAGCGGTCGACCTTCGCGCAGCCCAGCCCGACGGCGGTGCAGGATGTCCTCGGGACCTTCGCCACCATCGCGGATCTGGCCCGTGCCGGCAAGGTCGATCGGCAGGGCATGCCAAAAAACCCGCTCCAGATGGCCGCCGCGCTGCGCATGCTCGCCAAACACGGCGGCTACGACACCAGGATGCCAATCGGCCTTCAGAATGGCATCGCCGCGACGCTGGGCTGGCTGGCCGAGCGCCTCGGCTATCGCGGCGTCGATCCCCGCTATCTGCGGCCGTAAGGCGGGATTGGCGCAGGGCGGCGCAGCGGATCCGCCGCGCCGCCCTGTAAGATTCGCCTCCCGCCGCGAGTTATAGCTGCGTGCGATGCAAAGCGTGGGAGCGCGATCGATGACTGTTCCGCCCGAAGACGAGAGCTGGCTGATCGACCAGGCCAGGACCGATCCGGAGGCGTTCGCGCTGCTGTACGAGCGCTACGTCGAGCGAATCTACGCCTTTGTCTGCCAGCGGACGCGCGACCGGGCGGAGGCGGAGGATCTCACCGCCGACACCTTCGAGAAGGCGCTGCGCGCCCTGCCGCGCTACGAGCACCAGGGCCACTCCTTCGGCGCCTGGCTGTATAAAATCGCCGCCAACACGCTCAAGCGCCATCACTACCGCACCGCCCTGCTCCGCGCGCTGCTCCCCAGCCTGGCCCGCGCCGACGAGCCGCCGCCGGCCTCGGATCTGGCGGGCCTGGTCGAGGAGGCCCTCGCAAACCTCTCCCCCGCCGACCGGACCCTGATCCAGCTCAAATACATCGACGACCTCGCGCCGGAGGAGGCCTGTTTTATCATCGGCTGCTCGCGCCAAACCTACTACGTGCGCACCCATCGCGCGCTGGCGCGGCTCCAAGCGCGGGTCGCCGATCTCGCAGAAAGGCAGCAGCCATGGCCCAGCCATCGCTAGATCCGCCCGGACCGCCCCCGGCCGGCGACGAGCAACAGCGCCTGGCCGAGGCGATCGACGCCGCGCTGGCGGCGCGCCAACGCCAGGCCCCGCTCCCGGAGCCGGCGTTCCGGCGCCAGCTAGGCGACCGGCTCCGCGCCAAGGCCGCGGCGGCGCCGGGGGCCGATCGCGCGAAAAAACTCTTGGCGCTCGGCGGAATCGCCGCGCTGTCGATCGGCCT
>DASWWB010000704.1:0-2974 GCA_036406115.1 Herpetosiphonaceae bacterium | reverse complement strand
TGAGACGACCAGCAGGGCCACGAGGAGCGAAACCAGGTGCTTCATACGATCTCCTGTCACAACACGAATCCTGACTCGTTAACCACGCCGCCACCGATTTGTTACGCCGCCTGGGGAAATGCGCGGGCCGGCAATTTCCAGCCGGCGAAATTCGGGTATCATGCCTGAGCTTGCTTGGCGCGAGGAGCCTTACATGCCGGATCCGACCATCCACACGTTCTTGTTCACTGATATCGAGGGCAGCACGCGCCTTTGGGAGCAGGGACCGCAGGCGATGGAGCAGGCGCTCCAGCGCCACGATGCCTTGCTGCGGGCGGTCTTTGAGCGCCACGGCGGCAGGATCATCCAGACGGTGGGCGACTCGTTCCGGGCGCTGTTCGCGAGCGCGCTCGACGGAGTCGTTGCGGCGCTCGCGCTGCAGCGGGCGCTCGCGGCGGAGCGCTGGGAGACGGCTGCGCCCCTGCGCGTTCGCATCGTCCTGCACATGGGCGCCGCGCAGGCCCATGGCGCGGATTTCATCGGCGGCGCCGTCACCCGGGCGGCGCGGCTGCTGGACCTCGGCCATGGCGGCCAGCTGTTGCTGACTGAGTCTGTCCGGGCGGCCGTGGCGGAGGTGCTGCCCCCTGATGTCCGGCTGCGTGACTTGGGCTCGCGGATGTTGAAAGACTTGGCCGAGCCGGAGCGGATCTTCCAGCTGGTGGCGCCTGATCTGCCGGCGGTGTTCGCGCCGCTGCGCTCCTTGGATCGCCGCTCGTCCAACGTGCCGGTGCCGCCGACATCGCTGGTCGGGCGCGGCGCCGAGCTGCGGGCGCTGCACGCCATCATCGCCGATCCGGCGGGGCGGGTGCTGACGCTGCTTGGCCCTGGCGGCACCGGCAAGACACGGCTGAGTATCCAGCTGGCCCATGAGCTGCTCGACGAATTCCAGGACGGCGCCTGGTTCGTGGCGCTGGCGCCGATCAACGATCCGCAGCTGGTGACGCAGGCGGTGGCCCAGGTGGTCGGCGTCAAAGAGGAGGGCGGCCGCACGCTGCTCGACAGCCTGGGCGAGCATTTTCAGGCCCGGCAGGCGCTGCTGATCCTTGATAATTTCGAGCAAGTCGTGACCGCCGCCGTGCCGCTGCTGGTCCATCTCCAGAGCGTCGCGCCGCAGCTGAAGATCGTGGTCAGCAGCCGCGAGTTGCTCGACATTGTCGGCGAGCGCGCCTATCAGGTGCCGCCGCTGGGGCTGCCGGTCCTGGGCGGCGATCGCTCGCTGGCCGAGATCGGCGCCGCCCCGGCGGTGGCGCTGTTCGTCGAACGCTCCTGCGTCGTGAAGCCCGATTTCGCCTTGACGGCGGAGAATGCGCCGGCGGTGGCCGAATTGTGCGTCCGCCTTGACGGCCTGCCGCTGGCGATTGAACTGGCCGCCGCCCGCGCCCGCCTGCTCTCGCCCGAGGCGATGCTTAAACGGCTCGGCCGCCGCTTGGCGGTGCTCACCGATGGCGCCCGCGATTTGCCCGCCCGCCAGCGCACGCTGCGCGGGGCGATTGACTGGAGCTACCAGCTGCTGTCGGCCGCCGAGCAGCGGCTGTTCGCCCATCTGGCGGTGTTTGTCAACGGCTGCACGGTGGCGGCGCTGCTGGCGGTCGAAGGCGGCGCCGGCCCGGGAGCCGCCGCCGACCTGCTGCGCCGCCTGGAGCGCTTGGCCCGCAAAAGCCTGCTGCGCCTGGCGGATGCGCCGGCCGCCCCCGCCGGCTCAGCGCCGCCCGAGCCGCGCTTCCTGATGCTGGAGACCATCCGCGAGTACGCCGCCGAGCGCTTGGACCAATCGCCTGAGGCGGCGGAGGTGCGCGGCCGCCATGCCGGCTACGCCCTCGCCCTGGCCGGCGAGGCGAGCGGCGCCTGGGACACGCCCGAGCAGGCGGCTTGGCTGGCGCGCCTGGATCTGGAGCAGGAAAATATGCGCGCCGCCCTCGGCTGGCTGGTATCCGCCAGCGATGCCGCCGCCGCGCTGCCGTTGGCGCTCAATCTGCACAATTACTGGTTCGCGCGCGGCAACTTCAGCGAGTCGCGGCGCTGGATTGAGGCGGCGCTGGCGCTTGGCGCCGAGCTGCCGCCCGCCCATCTGGCCAAAGCGCATGTCACTCTGGGCCACCTGACCTATGTGCAGGGTGCGTACGCCGCCAGCATTCCCCACACCGAGCGCGGCATTGCGCTGTATCGCACGCTCGACGATCCCAAGGCCTTGGCCCACGCCCTGTCAATCTGCGGCATGGCCGCCCGCAATGTAGGCGATTTCGCCCACTCTGCGGCGCTGCTCGACGAGGCGCTGGCGCTGGTCCGCGCCACCGGCGATCGCCCGGGCGAGGCCCAAACCCTCAACGATCTCGGCGTGCAGGCGTTTCTCCAGGGCGATATCGAGCGGGGCGTTGGCCTTTCGGAGCAAAGCCTGGCGCTGTTCCGCGAGCTTGGCATGGCCGGCAGCATCGGGATGGTCCTGAACGATCTCGCTGAGATGGTGCGGTTCCAAGGCGATTACGGGCGGGCCGCCGCGATGTACGAGGAAAGCCTGGTCTTTGTCCGCCAGGGCAGCGATCAACGCGCGCTCGGCATCGGGCTGGCAAACCTGGCCGGCGCGGTGCTGATGCTTGGCGAGGCCGAGCGCGCCCGCCGCCTTTTCAATGAGAGCCTGGTGCTGCTGCGCGACACCGGCCTGGTGGAGGTGCTGGCCTACTGCGTCGAGGGGCTGGCCGGCGTGGCGGCGCTGGGCATCAGCGATCCCGCCGACGATCGCGCCCCGCGCCTGTTCGCCGCCGCCGAGGCTATGCGCCGGCAGGTCGGCGGCACGCGCTGGCCGGCCGACCAGGTGGTGTTCGACCGGCACATCGCCATCGCCCGGGAGCGCCTGCCCGACGCTGTGTTCGCCGCTGCCGAGCAGGCCGGGGCCGAGCTGGCGCCGCCGGCGGCGTTCGCGCTGGCGCTGACGATCTGA
>DASWWB010000703.1:0-20743 GCA_036406115.1 Herpetosiphonaceae bacterium | reverse complement strand
ACCGCACAATCTCGCCCTCGGGCACGAAACAAAAATCGCTCTCGCGCTCGCCCTGGGTTTGCCCCGTCGCCACCAGAATCTTCACGCATCCCTCCGCATAACTAGCATGGTTGCCGATAGGCCGCTATTTTAAACGCCCTGCCGCCCAAACGAAAGAGGCGTCTGCCAGGCGGTTTTCGCCGCCCGCCAAACGCCTCGCTCCAATCGATGCCGGCGGCCGCCGGCTACTTCGAGGCTGTGTCGACCTCCAGCGTGCGCCCTTCGAGCTGCTGGACCGGGCGGCTGTTGGCGCCGATCAGCTGCTTGAAGGCGTTGAGCTGCTCAGCGGAGACGGCGATCGGCTCCTTGAGCACCAGCCAGTTGACGCCCTCGGTGCAGGGCGGCGTGGTCAGCGAGCCGGCGTAGTGATAGTAGAGGTGGCTGGACGGGATCAGCGCGTTGAAGTCAATCTCGTCGGCGACCTCCTCCGTCGCGTTGGCCGTGGCGGGCATATGCGCGAAGACCGGCGCGAGCGTCGTGTTGGCCGCGCCCTCCTCGATCAGCACGCCGACCACCGCCAGGCTGCCGTCTGCGGCCTTGTGGACCAAGTCCAGCTCCATCGGGAACGGCTTGCCCTCGACGGTGTGCTCGCTGGGATCGTGGAAGTGGAACTGGGCCAGGTCGTAGCGTTTGCCGTCAAGCTCGATGAAGCTGCCGGCAGCGGCGGGCGCCGCCTGGATGGTGTGGCCGTTGTTCAGAACCTTGACGGCTGCCGGCTGGTAGGAGAAGCTGATGTCGGCCAGATCCTGGGCGGCGGGCTGGTGGATGTCGATCGGCGACTGCTGGCGGCCGGTCTTGCAGGCCTGGTAGGTCGCGTCCAGCTCGCCCCAGTGGTCGGGGCCTTCCTCGCCGGCGTAGGTCCAGTGGATGGGCTGGGCGGCGGGCGTCGTCGCGGCCGGGGTGGGATTGCCAGCCTGGGAGCCGCCTGCTGGTGTCGGGGTGGCGTCGGCGGCGCCGCAGGCGGCGAGGGCGAAAGCCAGCAGGGTCGTGGCGGCGAGGGCGCGCGGGCGGGCGGCGAGCGAGTGGATGGCCATGGAACGGTGCTCCTTGGTGCCTGTGGCACGGCAAAAAACCGCGATCGGCGGCGTCCCGCCATCGCTGGCATGCAAGGGGCGTCGTGGCTGGGGTTTGAGGCGGCTGGGAGCCGCCAAACCGACGATCAGCGGTCGGACAACGGGTTTATTATACTGCGCGAGTCAAGAACCGGGCAGCGCTTCCCGCGCGTCGCCGGGGGCATGGGGGGCCTCGTCGATCAGGCTGGCGATCATCGCATAGAGATCGGTGGCGGTGAAGGGCTTGGGCAGGTAGCCGGTGCATTCGTAGTGGCCGCGGGCGAACTGATCCTGCATCGCCGTCATCACCACGATCGGGATGGAGCGGTGCTCGGGATCGGCGTTGAGCGCCGAGCAGAGCGCGCCGCCGTCCATCACCGGCATCACCAGGTCGCAGAGGATGAGATCGGGCTTATGCTGGCGGATCATGCGCAGGCCCTGCTGGCCGTTGAGGGCCGAGATCACGCTGTGGCCGATCGTGGTGAGCATCGTGCGAATCAAGAGGGCGGTCGTCAGATCGTCTTCAACAATCAGTATCGTCGCCATGGTGTTCCCCTTTGCTGCCGCGCGCCGCGGGCCGGACGCTGTGGCGTCAGCCTACCGCGCGCGCCGCGGCGGATAAATGGGCGTTTGCCAGACATGCCGATCCTGCATACCCGCGCCGCGCAAAACAGTGTATGATACCACCCATGCGGCGGCGCGTCACCGCCGCCCGTGCCTGCGCGACACCGGAGGAGCCCGCCCATGACCGACCGCGCTTATTTCCTCGCCCAATGCTCCAACGCCATCTACGAGTCCCCCGAGCGGCTCGGGGCCTGGTTCGCCGCGCTGCCGGACTGGAGCTGGGAGCCCGAGGATCTGATCGCGCACGAGGAAACCTCCACGCTGAGCCTGCTGGCGCTCAACCGCAGCGCCAACGAGCTGCTGATCTGCTTCAAGGGCAGCCACGAGCTGCGGGATTGGCTGCGCAGCCTGACCGACTCCGAGCTGGTGCCCTGGGCCCATCCGGCGGGCGAGTGCTTGGTCAACGCGGGCTTCTCCGGCGCGTGGGCCAGCGTCCGCGCCCCCATCCTGGCCCGGCTGGAGACCCTGCTCGGGCGGCTGGACCCGGAGCGCGACGCGACGATCCACCTGACCGGCCACAGCCTGGGCGGCGCGCTGGCCACCCTGGCCGCCGCCGATCTGATCGAGGCCCTGGCGCTCTCCGCCGCCCGGCGCCGGGGCCTGAGCGTCTGCACGTTCGGCGCGCCGGCGGTCGGCGACCAGCGCTTCGCCGAGTTCTACGCCAGCCATGTCCACCGCCTGCTGCTGGCCGACCGCCACTACGTGGCCGCCGACGATCCCGTCGACGCCTGGCTCAACGAAGCCTTGGAGAGCCCGCTCGCGCGCTGGCTGATCGACGGCACCTACGCCCGCCTGGCGGATCTGATCAAGCTGCCGGCCAGCGAGTATCTCAACGGCCACACCATGGAGAATTATATCGCGTTGCTGGCCGCGCCAGCCGCCGACGACCAGGGACCGCGCTGAAAACTGAGGAGCAACGATGCAGACAATCGGGGTGATTTACAATCCGCTCGCCGAGGCCACCGCCGCCGCCGGGCGCGAGCTGGCGGACTGGCTGCGCGCCAACGGCCTCGAGGTCTGGCTGGGCACCTCCCAGACCGGCCGCGACGAGCCCGAGGCGGTCAAGCGCTGCGAGCTGCTGGTCGCGCTGGGCGGCGACGGCACGGTCCTGCGCACCGCCCGCCTGGCCATCCCCCACGGCATCCCGATCCTGGGCGTGGCGATGGGCCACCTGAGCTTCATGGCCGAGGTGACGAGCGAGGAGCTGCGCGGCGGCCTGCGCCGGCTGCTGGACGGCGAGGGCTGGTACGACGAGCGCACGCTGGTCGAGGCCCGCATCATCCGCGACGGCCAGGAGGTCCTGCGCGACATCGCCCTCAACGAGATGCTGATGACCCGGCTGGACATGACCAGGATTGTCAAAGTCGATGTCGAGATCGACCACATGCCGCTCACCACCTACCACGCCGACGGCGTGATGGTCGCCACCGCCACCGGCTCGACCGCCTACGCCCTCGCCGCCGGCGGCCCGCTGCTCGATCCGCGCTCGCGCTCGCTGCTGCTGGTCACTGTCGCCGGCCACCTGACCAACATCCCCTCGCTGGTGCTGCCGCCCGAAACCCAGATCGGCTGGACGCTGCGCTCCTGGTATCCGACCGGCCTCAGCGTCGACGGCCAGCAGGTCCACGCCCTCGAACACGGCGACCGGGTCGAGGTGACGCGCTCGCCCCTGACCTGCTGCTTCGCCCGCGTCCATCCGCTCTCGCACTTCTACGAAACCCTGACCCGCCGCCTGCGCCGCGAGTGACGGCGCCCAGCCCCGGAGGTTCGCATGGGCTTTTTCGATGATGAGAACGGCAGCTACGTCGAAGATTTCATGGGGATGGATTGGGATGAGGCTGACGGGCCGCTGTGGGTCGATGTCACGGTCAACGGCGACGGCGTCGAGCTGAAGGTGTTGGATGACGGCGCGGTGGCGTTCCACGGGCTGTGCCAGCTCGGCTGGACGGGGCGCTTCACGGTCCGCCGCGAGCTGGTCATCCGCGCCTCGGACGGCGCGCTGGTCGAGTACGCGATGGCCGACGGCTACCAGGCGACGGTCGGCGAGGCGCGGGGCGCGCCCTACAGCCTCAGAATCGCCAAATGACGATCCGCTTGCGCCCGAATGGTGAAACTATGTTAAACTGAGGGCGTCTTCTGTCACCCGAGGTAGCGTGGCTGAGCCCGGCCGCTGGAAAGGGACCACTCAATGCGTCGTCTATGCTCCCTGCTGTTCCTTGCCCTGGCCCTGGCAGCCTGCGCCGGCGCCGAAGCGCCAACCGCGCCCGCCGCCGACCGCCCGCCGCTCAAAGTGGCCTGGATCCCCTGGCCCGGCTGGTACCCGATGGTGATCGCCCAGGAAAAGGGGATTTTCGCGAAGCATGGCGTCAAGGTCGAGGGCAAGCTCTACACCAGCTACGCCGACATCCCCGCCGATTTCGCCGCCGGCAAGCTCGACGGCGGTTTCGCCGGCCTCTACGACATTCTGCCGTTGCCCAACATTCAGGATGTGCAGGTGGTGCTGATCACCGACACCTCCGACGGCGCCGAGGGGCTGATCGCCACGGCGGATGTCGCGGATATCGCGGCGATCAAGGGCAAGCGCGTCGGCGTCACGCCCGGCGCGGGCGGCGAGTTCTACCTGCGCTACGTGCTGCGGGAGAACGGCCTGACGATCAACGATGTCTCGCTGGTCGGGATCGACGCCGAGGCAGTGCCGGGAGCGCTGGGCGACACGATCGATGTCGGCTACACTTGGGAGCCGCATGTGTCGCAGGCGGCGGCCAAGGGCAACAAATTGCTGATCTCCACCGCCGACACGCCGGGCCTGATCCCAGATATCGTCTACTTCCGGTCGGCCGTCCTGCGCGAGCGGCCGGAGGATGCGCGGGCCTTCATCGACGCCTGGTTCGAGGCCCAGCAATATTGGCAAGACAATCCGGCCGAGAGCAACGCGCTGATCGCCAAGGCGATCGGCCTCACGCCGGCGGAGATTTCGCCGGTCGGCGCCAAGCTGTTCGACCGCAAGGCGAACCAGGACGCCTTCAAGCCGGGCAGCGACAATAACTCGCTCTACCACATCGGCCAGCTTCAGATCGACTTTTTGAAATCGACCGGGACCATGCGCACGATCCCGGACATCAATCAGTTGCTCAATCCCTCGTTCCTCATGCAGCCCTAGCGGCGGGAGATGCGATGCACCAGCGCTCACTTAGCCTCCGGACCCGGCTCATGGCGATCTTCATCGCCATCGTGCTGTTCTCGATCGCGCCGCTGGCGATCCTCAACTATATCAGCACGCGCTCGGCGCTGATCGAGACCTCCAACCAGACCCTGCTGGCCGCCGCCTCGCAGGCCGCGGCGGCGATCGACAGCTTTATGATCGCCAACCTGGACGCGGTGCGCACCGAGGCCCAGCTGCCCGATCTCGTCGAGTACCTGTCGGCGAGCGCCGGGCTGCGCAACAACAGCCCGGCGGCCAACGAGGCCTCGGGGGCGCTGCGCAGCCTGAGCCGCAAGGATCAGATCAACATCGAGTCCTACGCCCTGGTCGATCGCGACGGCCAGGTGCTGCTCTCGACCGCGCCGCTGTCCAGCAACCCGAACGTGGCCGGCGAGGATTTCTTCAAGGGCGCGGTGACCACGGGCGTGCCCTACGCCACGTCGCTGCTGCGCGACGATCAGCCTGGCAAGACCGTGCTGTTCTTCAGCACGCCGGTGCGCGGGCCGGTCGGCGATCTGGCGGGCGTGCTGGTGGTGCGCTACAACGGCGCGATCCTCCAGCAGATTATCAACCGCACCAACAATGTGGCCGGCAGCCAGTCTTACGCCGCCCTGATCGACAGCGACGGCGTGTACCTTGCCCACGGCGCCCAGCCCGACGTGGTGCTGCGGCCGCTGGCATTGCCCGATCCCGCCGCGCTGGCCCGGCTCCAGGCGGCGCGGCAGGTGGCCGATCTGCCCGCCGATCAGCTCAGCACCAACCAGGGCGATCTGGCCGGCGCCCTGGCCGACGAGCGGGCGCGCTTCTTCGCCGCCCGCGTCACCCCGGGCTCCGACGAGCTCCAGCAGGCGGCGGTGGCCAGCTCGCAAAGCCTGTCGTGGCGGGTCGTGGTCGCCAGGCCGCAGGCCGCCTTCCTGGAGCCGGTCGAGTCCCAGGCCCGCACGACGGTCCTGCTGGCGCTGGGGCTGCTGGCGGGCGTCGCCGCGCTGGCGTTCCTCGCCTCCCAATTCCTGACCCGGCCGATCGCCCGCCTGACCTCGACCGTCGAGCGCTTCCAGTCCGGCGACCTGCTGGCCCAGGCCGAGATCGGCACCCACGACGAGATCGGCACCCTGGCGACGACCTTCAACGCGATGGCCGCCAACCTGCGCCAGATGGTCGGCTCGCTGGAGCAGCAGGTCAGCGAGCGCACCGGCGAGCTGCGGTCGGCGCTGAGCGCCCAGGAGGCCCAGGCTAGCGAGCTGCAAGCGGCGCTGGCCACCCAGGAGAAGCTCAACACGCTGGTGCTGGAGTTGGCCGCCCCGCTGATCCCGATCCGCGCCGGCGTGCTGGTGGTGCCGCTCTCCGGCTTCGTCAATGCCGCCCATGTCCAGGAGTCGCTCTCGCATATGCTGAGCCAGATCGAGGCCCAGCGCGCCCACACCGTGATGATCGACGTGACCGGCATCCCGGTGATGGACACGGCGGTGGCTGGCGCGCTGCTCCAGGCCGCCCAGACCGCCCGCCTGCTCGGCGCCGAGCTGGTGCTGGTCGGCATCCGCCCCGACGTGGCCCAGACCCTGGTCAGCCTCGGCGCCGATCTCAGCGCCATCCAGACTTGGTCTACCTTGCAGCAGGCCCTGGACAACATCAAGCGCTAGGGGCCGCCTGTCTAAAGCGAGCGGCGCCGACCCAGACCGGGTCGGCGCCGCTCGCGTTGCGCGAAGCCGGCTCGGAGCTAGCCGCGGCCCCGCTTGATGATCTCCAGCATCTCGGGGACGCTGGTGACCTTGACCCGGGGCCGGCCCTGCTCGGCGCCCTGGGCCAGCTCGTGGGCGTCGAGGATTTTCCAGTCGGCGTAGGAGACATAGGCCACGCCGCGCTCGCGCAGCAGGGTCTCGATCTTGGCCGGGTCGCGCTGCTCGTCGGCGATCCCCGCCAGGCCTGGCAGGTCCTCGACCATCGCGGCGACGGTCGAGACCGCGTCGGGCTTGTTGGTGCCGATCACGCCCGAGGGGCCGCGCTTGGCCCATCCGACCACGTACTCGCCGACGACATGCTCGCCGGTGGTGGAGTGGACCACCCGGCCCGCCACGTTGGTGACGGTGTAGGTCGACTCGTCGAACGGCACGCCCTTGAGCGACACGCCGCGGTAGCCGACCGAGCGCAGGATCATGCCGGCCTCAAGCGTGTCGAAGACGCCGGTGCCCTTGGCCCGCAGCCCGCCGTTGTCGTCGAGGATCAGGCGGTTGCGCTCGGTGCGGACGCCGGTGACCCGCCCGTCGCCGACGATCTCGACCGGCGAGACCAGGAAGCGCATCACGATCCGGCGCGGCGCGCTGCGCCCGTCCCTGGCGGCGTAGACCCGCAGCAGGTTGACGTTCTTCTCGGCGGTCTTGTCCTCGGCCAGCTCGGCCTGGCTGTGCTCGTCAAGCTCCAGATCCTCGGGATTGACGACCACATCGACGCCGGCCAGCTCGCCGAACTCCTTCAGCTCGGCGTTGGTGAAGGCGGCCTGGGCCGGGCCGCGGCGGCCGAGCATCACCACCTCGCGCACCTTGCTGCCCCGCAGCTGCGCCAGGGCCTGGTCGCAGATGTCGGTCTTGGCCAGCTCGTCGGGATCGGTCACCAGGATGCGGGCGACGTCCATGGCCACGTTGCCGTTGCCCACCACCACCACCCGCTCGCGGGAGAGATCGAACTCCAGACCGCAATAGTCCGGGTGGCCGTTGTACCAGCCGACGAAGGCCGTCGCCGGGTAGGAGCCGGGCAGGTCCTCGCCCGGGATGCCCATGCGGCGGTCGGCCTGGGCGCCCACGGCGTAGATGATCTGATCGTACAGCGGCGAGATGTCCTCGTGCATCAGGTCGCTGCCAAACGTGACGTTGCCGAAGTAGCGCACGTTCGGATTGGCGGCGATTTTGTCGTAGATGCGGGTGACCGCTTTGATCGACTGGTGGTCGGGGGCGACGCCTTCGCGCACGAGGCCGAACGGGGTGGGGAAGCGGTTGAAGAAATCGATCTGGCAGACCAGGCCGCTTTGTTTGAGCAGCGCTTCGGCGGCATAGAAACCGGCCGGCCCGGCGCCGATGATCGCGACGCGCAACGGGCGCTCTGCCGTTCCGAGGGAGTGAGCCACAGGACGTCCTCTCTTTCGTGAGAATTGGTGAATGTTGGCACAAGATTGTACCCACAGGGCTCGCGGGCTGTCAAACGGGCTCAGGGGATGGGCTGGCGGGCAGCTTGGCAGGCAAAGAGTAGGGGTCAGGGGTCAGGGCGGCTGTGGAGCCGCAAGCAGGTTTTTGGCGGCACTCGCCCTCCTTGCGTCCGGCCTGATCCCTGATCCCTGACCCCTTAATCAAATCTCCCCAAGCCCTACCGCCCTTCCCCCAAATACCTCCCCAGCCACTCCACCGTCCGCTCCCAGGCGTCGGCCGCCGACGCGGGGTTGGAGTCGCGGCTGGCGGGATTGAAGAACGAGTGGCTGGTGGCGGGATAGAGCTTGATGTCATGAGGCACGTTGTAGCGGTCGAGCAGGGCGTCGAGCTTCTCGCCGTGGGGCGTGCTGAAATCATTGGTCGGGAACGAGCCGACGACCGGGCAGAGCCGGGCCACCGCCTCGGCCGGCCGCGGGTTCATCGCCGAGTAGGGCGCGATCGCCTTGAGCCGTTTGTCGGTGGCGGCCCAGGCGATGGCGAAGCTGCCGCCCATGCAGAAGCCGACCGCGCCCAGCCGCCCGGGATCGACCTCCGGCCGCGCCGCCAGCCAGTCCAGCGCCGCCTTCAGGTCGCCGATCGCGCCGTGATCCAGCGACTTGAGCAGCAGGCCGCTGAAAAAGCGCGCCATGCAGATGATCCGGTTGCGCCCGCTGTAGAGATCGACCGCCAGCGCCGCGTAGCCCGCCGCCGCGAAATCGCGGGCGATCTGGCGCATGTTGTCGTTGAGGCCGAAGACCTCGTGGATGATCACCAGGGCCGGCCCCGGCCCCGCGCGCTCCGGCAGGGCCAGGAAGCCGGCGAGGGTCTGGGCGCGGCCGGGAAACGTGAGCGTCTGCTCGGGCATGGGTGCCTCCTCGCTGCGGGCCGCTACTCCAGCGGGCCGTTTGGCAGCAAGAGCGCCTTGCCGCCGGTCATATCCGTCTCGTAGCGGCGCAGGGCCGCCGCCGCCTCGCCGAGCCCGGCCCGCTCGCGGATCTCGGTCCGCAGCTCGTCGCCCAGCAGCGACTGGATTCGGCGCGAGAGGCGCAGCGTCTCGACGAGCTTGAGCCCCGCCGCCCAATCCGCCAGCCAGAAGCCGGCGACGCTTTTGCGCTCGAAGATCAGGCCGGGCGCGTCGATCTCGCAGGGCTCGGGCGAGAGCGCGCCGTAGATCACGACTTTGCCGCCGGGCGGCAGGGCGCGCAGCAGCCAGGCCGGCGACTGGCCGGCGACGGCGTCGTAGGCCAGGGTGGCGCCCAGCTCGGCGCAGAGCTGGCGCAGGTGCTCGCCGGCGGCCGGGAGCGAGCTGTCGACGATGTGGCGCGCGCCCAGCCCGCGCAGCAGATCGGCCTGCTCCTGCCGCCGCACCACGTTGATGACCGGCAGCTTGAGCCGCCGGGCCAGCCGCACGATCATCCGCCCGACAGCGCTGGCGGCGGCGGTCTGGACGATCGCCCGCCGCCCTTCGCGCCGCGCCAGGTCGATCAGCGCCCAGGCGGTCATCGGGTTGACGACCATTGTCGCGCCCTCGGCCAGGCTGACGCCAGCCTGGAGCGCCAGGCAGCGCTCGGCGGGCACGACAGCGTACTCGGCCCAGGTGCCGCCGCCGTTGTCCGGGGGCAGGCAGGCGACCCGTTTGCCGACCAGCAGCGCGCCCAGCGCCCCCGGCCCGGCCGCCACCACCGTCCCGCTGCCCTCGAAGCCCGGCACCGCCGGCAGCGGCTTCTTGACGCCGTAGATCCCGCGCAGGAACAGCAGGTCCGACGGGTTGACCGGCGCGGCGGCGATCCGCACCAGCACTTCGCCTTTGCCCGGCCGCGGCACCGCGATCTCGGCTAGCTCCAGGCTGGCCGGGCCGTCGTAGGCATGGAGCCGCAGCGCCCGCATGGTGGCGGCCGGCGGCCCGTTGTTGGTAGAATGCATCTTGCGCCTTTCTCGCATGCTGCGCGCCATTGTACCCCGCTTTCAGCCGGATCGGAGCCCCGCCATGCCGTTTTTCGATCCCAAAACCGGACTGATCCGTTGCAAGATCACCTACTACGGCCCCGGCATGGCGGGCAAGACCAGCTCGCTCCAGCATATCCATCGATCCCTGCCGGCGGCGGCGCGCGGCCCGATGCAGTCGGTCGCCACCGAATTCGAGCGGCTGCTCTTTTTCGAGTGCTCGCCGCCCGGGTTTCCGGCGTTTCGCGGCGCGCCGCTGCGCTTCCATCTCCATACCCCGCCGGGCTGCGTGCTGTATGATCGCACCCGGGATCAAACGCTGGTGGGGGCTGATGGAATTGTCTTTGTCGCGGATTCGCAGCGCGACAAGCTCCAAGAAAATATCCGTCGCTTGCAGCAGATGGTCCGCGCGCTGGCCCACCAAGGCCGCAAGCTGGCCGATGTGCCGATCGTTTTGCAATACAACAAGCGCGATATTCCCGGCGCGCTGCCGGTCGAATTGATGGACAAATACCTCAATCCGCTGGGCTGGCCGCGCGTCGGGTCCAGCCTGTGGTACCGCGACGAGGACGGCTGGTCCGGCCGCTCCGGCAAGGGCGTGATGGAAGCCTTCGCGCTGATCTGCCGCCTGGTCGCCGAGCGCTTGTCGCCAACCGAATAGGAGCCCCGCCATGCCGACGATGGATTTCGCCACCGACACCATCCACTTCAAGATTGTCTACCACGGGCCGGGGATGAGCGGCAAAGCCTCCTCGATGGCATCGATTCACGCCATGGTGCCTGAAGCTGCGCGCAGCGAGTTCGGCTCATATGACACGGGCACCGAGCACCAGCTAGGCTTTGACTGCGCGCTCGCGGGTTTTCCTCCGGTCGCCGGCTGCGCGCCGCGCTTCCACGTCCATACGCTTCCCGGCCCCGTGCTGTATGAGCGCGCCTACGTGGAAATGCTTGATGGCGCCCATGGCGTTGTCTATGTCGCCGATTCGCAGCGCGATAAATTGCAAGAGAATATCAGGTACCTGCAAATGCTCGCTCGCATTATCACTCGGCAAGGTCGGAAATTCAGCACGTTTCCGCTCGTGTTGCAGTACAACAAGCGCGATATTCCCAACGCCCTTGCGCTTGAATTGATGGACAAATACCTCAATCCGCTGAGCTGGCCGCGATTTGCGACCGCGCTGCCCAGGCCGCCTGGCACTGGCATCTGGCATCCGCGTCCATCGCCGGAAGTATTCGCGCCGTTCGAGGCGCTGTGCCGGCTCGTCGCCGAACGCTTGGCGACAACCGAATAGGAGCCCCATCATGCCGACGATGGATTTCGCCACCGACACGATCCACTTTAAGCTTGTCTACCACGGGCCGCAGATGTGCGGCAAACTCTCCTCGATGCAGTCGATTCTCGCAGCGCTCCCCGAGGATTCGCGCAGCCCGCTCGGCTCATACGCCACTGAGACGAAGCGCCATGTGTTCTTCGATTGTTTGCTCGCCGGGTTTCCGCCGATTTCGGGCTTCATGCCGCGTTTCCACGCCCATACGCTCCCGGGCGCCGTGCTGTACGAAAAGTCCTATGCCGAGGTGCTGGAGGGCGCCGATGGCGTCGTGTATGTCGCCGATTCGCAGCGCGATTTTTTGCAAAATAACATCAGGTACCTGCAAATGCTCGCTCGCATCATCACGGACCAGAACCGGAAGTTCAGCGAATTTCCGCTCGTCTTGCAGTACAACAAGCGCGATATCCCTAATGCAGTCCCGCTCGACGTAATGGACAAATACCTCAATCCGCCGCAAATGGGCTGGCAGCGATTCGCGACCGTCGCCACACGGAAACCCGGCGGGCCTCAGCCAGCGCCGGATGCCATGGCTCCGTTCGAGGCGCTGTGCCGGCTCGTCGCCAGCCGCGTCGGATAATCGCCACGCCGTTGCCCAGAAACAATGCGCGTCGGGAAGCCTTCGCGCTGATCTGCCGCCTAGTCGCCGAGCGCTTGTCGCCAACCGAATAGGAGCCCCGCCATGCCGACGATGGATTTTGCCACTGATACGATCTATTACAAGCTTGTTTACTATGGCGAAGCCTTTGGGGGCAAGCTAACCCGCCTTCGGTATCTCGAATCGATCCTGCCAGGCAGCGGGCCGCTGCGCCTGGAGTGCGGGCCTGATGACGATGGCATGATGATTTATTGCGACTACAGATTGCCTTTGCCTGCTCGCGCGGATGGGTTCGAGGAAATCTTCCGGGTCCAATCGATTCATCGCGGCAATTTTTATGAGCGCACCCGCACCGGAATGCTTGACGGAGCCGATGGCATTGTCTTTGTCGGTGACTCGCAGCGCGATAAGCTCGAACAAAATATCAAACGGCTCCAGGAACTGGCGCGCGGCCTTGCTGTCCGCCAACGCAAGATCAGCCGGATTCCTTTCGTGCTGCACTACACCAAGCGCGATGACCCCAACGCGCTGCCGGTCCCGATCATGGACAAATACCTGAATCCGCTGGGCTGGCCGGTGTTCGAGTCGGGCTTGGGCAAGTCGCCCGATGATCTGCTGCCTGGTTCGATTGAAGCGTTTACGGCCATCTGCCGGCTTGTCGCCAGCCGCGTCGGCTGATCGCCGGGCGGCGCGGAACCACCTGAAGCCGCTCCCTGACGACTGACGAC
The DNA here is from genome assembly GCA_036406115.1 of Herpetosiphonaceae bacterium. Classification (GTDB taxonomy): domain Bacteria; phylum Chloroflexota; class Chloroflexia; order Chloroflexales; family Herpetosiphonaceae; genus DASWWB01. The sequence continues at coordinate 8,052 of DASWWB010000703.1, read as the reverse complement.
TGACGACTGACGACTGACGACTCATCGCCAATCCCATCAAATATGACAAAGGATGTCATAAATCCCCTGCTATGCTGATCCCATCGATTGAGCGCGGGCGGATCGTATGGCCGCAGCGAAGGGAGACACGGATGGGCGCGTTGACAGGCAAAGTGGCGCTGGTGGCGGGCGGGTCGCGGGGGGCAGGGCGCGGGATCGCGGCGGAGCTGGGCGCGGCGGGGGCGACGGTCTACGTCACCGGGCGGACGACCAGGGCGGGCCGCTCGGAGCAGAACCTGCCCGAGACGATCGAGGAGACCGCCGAGCTGGTGACGGCGGCCGGCGGCGAGGGAATCGCCGTCAAGGCCGATCATCTCGTGCCGGACGAGGTGCGGGCGGTGGTGGAGCGGATCGAGCGCGAGCGCGGCCGGCTCGACGTGCTGGTCAACGACATCTGGGGCGGCGAGCTGCTGTTCGAGTGGGACAAGCCGCTGTGGGAGCACGACCTGGAGCGGGGGCTGCGGCTGCTGCGGCTGGCGGTCGACACCCATCTCATCACCAGCCACTTCGCGCTGCCGCTGCTGATCCGCCAGCCGGGCGGCCTGGTGGTCGAGATGACCGACGGCACCGCCGATTACAACGCCGAGCATTTCCGGGTCTCGATGTTCTACGATCTGGCCAAGAGCGCGGTGCTGCGGCTGGCCTGGGCGCAGGCCCGCGAGCTGCGGCCCCACGGCGCGGCGGCGGTGGCGCTGACGCCGGGCTGGCTGCGCTCGGAGCTGATGCTGGCGCACTACGGCGTCGGCGAGGCGAACTGGCGCGACGCCCTGGAGCGCGAGCCGCACTTCGCGATCTCCGAGACGCCGCGCTTCGTCGGCAGGGCGGTGGCGGCGCTGGCGGCAGATCCCGAGCGGGCGCGCTGGAGCGGCCAGTCGCTGTCCAGCGGCCAGCTGGCGCGGGTCTACGGCTTCACCGACCTCGACGGCTCGCAGCCCGACGCCTGGCGCTACCTGCGCGAGGTCCAGGACGCCGGCAAACCCGCCGACGTGACCGGCTACCGCTAAGCGGGCGGCGGGCAGCGGAACAGCCCGTGCTAGACAGGCTTCGAAAGCCTTCGGATTGGCTGAAAGGAGACAGTATGGCAGAGGAGCAGAAACCGCAGCGCCCGCCCCAGCACCAGGACCGGCAGCCGGGCATCGAGGCGGAGATGACGCCGCAGCCGGTCGCCGAGGACAAAAGTTACCGGGGCAGCGGCAAGCTGCGGGGCAAGACGGCGCTGATCACCGGCGGCGACAGCGGCATCGGCAGGGCGGTGGCGATCGCCTACGCCAAGGAGGGCGCCGACGTGGCGATTGTCTATCTCGACGAGCATGGCGACGCGGAGGAGACCAAGCGCCAGGTCGAGCAGGAGGACCGGCGCTGCCTGCTGCTTGCCGGTGACATCGGCGGCGAGGCGTTTTGCCGCGAGGCGGTGCGGCGGACCGTCGATGAGCTTGGCGGACTCGATATTTTGGTTAACAACGCCGCCGAGCAGCATCCGCAGGAGAGCATCGAGCAGATCAGCGCCGAGCAGCTGGAGCGGACCTTCCGCACCAACATCTTCTCGTTTTTCTACTTCGCCAAGGCGGCGCTGCCCCATCTCAAAGCCGGCAGCGCGATCATCAACACCGCCTCGGTGACCGCCTACAAGGGCAGCCCGCAGCTGCTCGACTACTCGGCGACCAAGGGCGCGATCGTGGCCTTCACCCGCTCGCTGTCGCAGGCGCTGGCCGACAAGCAGATCAGGGTCAACGGCGTGGCGCCGGGGCCGATCTGGACGCCGCTGATCCCATCCACCTTCCCCGAGGACAAAGTGGCGACGTTCGGCGCTGACGTGCCGATGAAGCGGGCGGGCCAGCCGGAGGAAGTCGCGCCGGCCTACGTTTTCCTGGCCGGCGACGATTCATCCTACATCAGCGGCCAGATCATCCACCCCAACGGCGGGGAGGTTGTCAACGGTTGAGCGACAGCTCGTCGGTCCCGCCCCTGCTGGCGGCCTTGGGCGAGGGGCCGGCGGGGGCGAGGGCCGTGCTGATCGTCTGCTCCAGCTCGGGGGCGGTCGGCGGCTTGAGGAGGAAGGAGCGGGCGCCGGCCTGCATGCACTGCTGGATCAGCGTGTGCTGGCTGAGCCAGGTTAGGATGACGACCCGGGCCTGGGGGTCGAGCCGGCGGATCTCCGCCAAGGCCTCCAGGCCGTTCTGGTTGGGCATGATGTAATCCATCAGGACCAGGTCCGGGCGGTGCTCCCGGTACATGCTGACGGCCTGGGCGCCGTCCTCGGCCTCCAGCACCTCGTGGCCCTGCTCGGCGAGCAGCAGGCGCAGGCGCAGGCGCATGATCTCGGCGTCGTCGGCGATCAGGATCCGCGGCATCTCATCCTCCTTGTCTCTCCACCCGCTCAGCCGGTCACGAGGCCAGGCCGGGAATAATCCAGAGCCGGGCGCGGATCTGCCGGCGCGAGGCGCTGTAGCGGCTTTCGATCAGCGTGCGGCTGGCGTCGGGGCCGCCGGCGGCGTCGGCCAGGGCGGCGATGATGCCGCCGAGGCTGCCGATCATCACGCCCGGCGGCGAGGGGCGCAAGATCCCGCCGACCACGCTGGCGACGGTGTTGAGCATGCTGGCGAGGGCGGCGTTGCCGCACTCCGCCAGGGCCGAGCGCTCGCAGGCGCCGAACTCCGGGCCGGCCGCCGCGCCGCCGAGCATCAGCCCGAGCAGCTCGCGGGCGTCGTCGTGGCGCAGCAGCAGCAGCGCCTGGCCGGGCAGGTCGCCCTCGGCGCGCAGGAAGACGCCGGCGCAGGGGCGCTCCGGGGCTTTGGCGCGGCGGCCGAGCTCGCCCAGCGCGAGCTGGCTGGCGCAGATCTCGCCGATGCTGATCTGTTCGCCCACCAGCTCGGAGAGACCGAAGGCGGCGCTCCAGAGCGAGCGGACGAGCAGCGGCATGGGGCGCTGCCCGCTGACGAGTTGTTGCCACAGAATATGATCGGCTGACATAGGGGATTGTCCTGGCGCTGATTGGCGGCGGGCCATCCCGCCTCTTGTGAGTATAGGCGGGCGGCCGGGCGGCGGCTATCAGAGATTTCCTGACTTGGCATCAGGGAATCCCTGAGCGCCGCGGCACGCAATGTGCAGCCGGGCCGGCGGCAAGCACTGCGCAAGGAGCGACCCATGGCACTGTTCGGCTATCACGCCTCGCATGAGCAATTCCGCCCCAGCGAGCTGATCGATCTCGTCACGCGCGCGGAGGCGGCCGGCTTCCAGGCCGCGATGTGTTCGGACCATTTCCTGCCCTGGACCGAGGCCCAGGGCCAGAGCGGATTCGCCTGGTCGTGGCTGGGGGCGGCGTTGCAGGCCACCGGCCTCGCCTTCGGCGTCGTCAACGCGCCGGGCCAGCGCTACCATCCGGCGATCGTCGCCCAGGCGGCGGCGACGCTGGCCGAGATGTTCCCCGGCCGCTTCTGGGTGGCGCTGGGGAGCGGCCAGGCGCTGAGCGAGCACATCACCGGCGAGCGCTGGCCCTCCAAGCGCGAACGGAACGAGCGGCTGCGCGAGGCGGCTGATGTGATCCGCGCGCTCTGGGCCGGCGAGACCGTCTCCCATCGCGGCAGTTTCACGGTCGAGGATGCGACGCTCTACACCCGCCCGGCCGAGCCGCCGCTGCTGGTCGGCGCCGCGATCACGCCGGCCACCGCCGCCTGGGTCGCCGGCTGGGCCGACGCCCTGATCACTGTCGCCCAGCCGCCGGAGCAGCTGCGCGAGGTGGTCGCGCGCTTCCGGGACGGCGGCGGCGCGGGCAAGCCGATGTTCCTCAAGGCCCAGCACTCCTTCGATCAGACCGAGGCGGCCGCCCGCGCCGGGGCCTTCGAGCAGTGGCGCGCCAACATCCTACCCAGCGCCGTGCTGAGCGAGCTGCGGCTGCCCGCCCAGTTCGAGCAGGCCGCCCGGCCCGTCCAGCCCGCCGACCTTGACGACGCCGTCCGCATCTCGGCCGATCCTCGGCGCCACCTGGAGTGGCTGCGGGCCGACCGCGAGCTGGGCTTCGAGCGGATTTTCATCCACAATGTCAATCGCGGCCAGCGGCGCTTCATCGAGGCCTTTGGCGAGCATGTGCTGCCGGCCCTGGCGGCGGAGGAACGCCCGTGATCGAAGATCTCTGGTACAAAAACACCGTCGTTTACAGCCTGGACCTGGAGACCTTCCAGGACAGCGACGGCGACGGCGTCGGCGATTTCGAGGGCCTGATGCGGCGCCTTGACTACCTGCACGCCCTCGGCATCGGCACGATCTGGCTGGCGCCGTTCCAGCCCACGCCCAACCGCGACAACGGCTACGACATCAGCGATTACTACGGCGTCGATCCGCGCCACGGCTGCTCCGGCGATTTCGTCGAGTTCATGCATCACGCCCGCAAGCGCGGCATCAAGGTCATCATCGATCTGGTCGTCAACCACACCTCGGCCGATCACCGCTGGTTCCAGAGCGCGCGCTCCTCGCCCGACTCGCCGTACCGCGACTGGTACGTCTGGGCGAAGCGCCGGCCCGCCGACTGGCGCTCGGGCGTGGTCTTCCCCGGCGTCCAGGATTCGACCTGGAGCCACGACCGGCGGGCCGGCGCCTACTACTACCACCGCTTCTACAAACACCAGCCCGATCTGAACATGGACAACCCGGCGGTGCGGCGCGAGATCCGGCGGATCATGGGCTACTGGCTGGAGCTGGGGGTGGACGGCTTCCGCGTCGACGCCGTGCCGTTCGTGATCGAGAGCACGGCGCCGGGCGGCGGCCGCGGCGAGCAGCATTTCGACTATCTTGCCGATATGCGCGAGTTTTTGCAGTGGCGGGCCGGCGACGCCATCCTGCTCGGCGAGGCCAATGTCCTGCCCGCCGAGACCCAGCCCTATTTCGGCGGCGAGCGGCCCGGCATGCATATGATGTTCAACTTTTTCGTCAACCAGCACCTGTTCTATGCCCTGGCGACCGGCGACGCCGCGCCGCTGGCCGAGGCGCTGCTGGCGACCAAGTCCATCCCGCCCAATGCCCAGTGGGCCCATTTCCTGCGCAACCACGACGAGCTGGACCTCGGCCGCCTCAGCGAGCGCCAGCGCCAGGCCGTGTTCGAGCGCTTCGGCCCCGAGCCGTCGATGCAGCTCTACGACCGGGGGATCCGCCGCCGCCTGGCGCCGATGCTGGGCGACCGCCGCCGCCTGGAGCTGGCCTACAGCCTGCTGTTCGCCCTGCCCGGCACCCCGGTGCTGCGCTACGGCGACGAGCTGGGCATGGGCGAGGATCTCAGCCTCGCCGAACGCGACGCCGTGCGCACGCCGATGCAGTGGTCGGATGAGCCGCAGGCCGGCTTCTCAAGCGCCGCCGAGACCATCCACCCCGTGGTGGGCGATGGGATTCACGGCTACCGGCGGGTCAATGCCGAGGCTCAGCGCCGCGATCCCGGCTCGCTGCTCAACTGGACCGCCGCTATGATCCGGCTGCGCCACGAGTGCCCGGAGATCGGTTGGGGCGATTGGGACCTGCTGCCGGCCGGCGCCGATCAAACGCTGGCTCTGCGCTACCGCTGGCGCGGCCAAACCCTGGTGATTGTCCACAGCTTCGCCGAGCAGCCGCGCGAGCTGACCCTGGAGCCCGGCGCCGGCTGCGAGTTCCTGCGCGATCTGATCGGCGCCGAGGACAGCGCCGCCGACGACGCCGGCGCGCATCGCATCGCGCTCGACGCCCACGGCTATCGCTGGTTCCGCGCGCACCCGCCGCCCGCCGGGCGCTGAGCCCCGCGCTTGCCGGCAGTGCTATGATGGGCAGCCGCAAGCTTTGGGCGCCCTGGCGCGGAGGATGGAGCGATGGCAGATTATCGGATCACGGCGGAGGAGGCGGCCGCCCGGCTGCCCGAGCAGATCGCGGGCCAGCTGCGGTTCGCCACGCTGCTCAAGCGCGGCAGCATGAGCGTCGAGTTCTACGCCCCGCAGGGCCGCGACGACCAGCAGCCCCACGCCCAGGACGAGCTGTACGTGGTGGTCGCCGGCCGGGGCGAGTTCGTCAACGGCGGCGAGCGCTCCCCGTTCGGCCCCGGCGATGTGCTGTTCGTGCCCGCCGGCGTCGAGCACCGCTTCGAGAACTTCAGCGAGGATTTCCAGACCTGGGTGATTTTCTACGGCCCGCCCGGCGGCGAGCAGCCGGCGGAATGAGCGGCGCGGGCTTGCTGGCGCCGCTGCTCGATGCTGCGGCGCCGGAGATTCACGTCTGGTATTGCGATTTGGCCCAGCCGGCCGGAGATCTCGGCGGGCTGCTCGATCCTGCGGAGCGCGAGCGGGCCGCCCGCTTCCGCTTCGAGCGCGACCGCCAGCCCTGGATCGCGGCCCGGGCCGCGCTGCGGCGCATCCTCGGCGCCTACCTGGGGCTCGATCCGCGCCTGGTGCGTTTCGCGCTGGGTCCGCAGGGCAAGCCGGGCCTTGATCCCGCGCTGCATCCCGAGCCGCTGCACTTCAATCTGAGCCACTCGCACCAGCTGATGGCGCTGGCGCTGGCCGGCAGGCCGGTCGGCGTGGACGTGGAGCGCGAGCGCTTCGAGCTCGATCACGCCGGGCTGGCGGCTGGCGCGTTCTCGCCGACCGAGCGGGCGGCGCTGGCGGCCCTGCCGGCGGACGAGCGGCCCCGGGCTTTTTTCCGCATCTGGGCGCGCAAAGAGGCGTTTATCAAGGCGCTGGGCGCCGGCCTGTCGCAGCCGCTGGATTCATTCGATGTCAGCCTGGAGGAGGGCGTGGCAGCGTTGCTGGCGACCAGGCCGGACCCGGCGGCGGCGGCTGGCTGGGCGCTGGCGGCGCTGAGGCCCGGCCCGGGCTACGCCGGCGCGCTGGCCGTCGCTGCTGGGGATCTGGCTGGCGGCTGGCGGCTGGTCGAGCGCCGCTGGCCGCCAGGCGGGGAGCGGCCTGATGGAATCTGAGCGGCGGGGAGGCCGGCGATGGTCGAATCATTGACCTGCTTCAGCCTGGAGCGCCACGCCGGGCCGTACGCCTCGTGGCCGCTGCGCTCGCGGCTGGAGCGCGACGGCCAGCCGCTGCCCGTCACGCTGGCCGGCTACCTGATCGAGCGCCAGTTCCTCGTGCCGGCCGGCTACCTGATCGTCACCTCCTGCGACTGCCCGTTCGAGGAGCGCACCACATTTCACCTACTGGATGGCGCCTATCGCATCCGGAGCGAGCTGAGCTGTTTCACGCCCTACGCCACCTGGCTGCTGGAGGCGATGGAGCCGCTCGGCGACCGGGCGTTCCAGGTCGTGTTCTTCAACGACGACCGCTACCTGTTGCGGGTCCGGCCTCGGCCGCGCTGGCTGGGCGGGTGGTTCCTGCGCCTCAGCCAGGGCGGCTGGCGGGCCGAGATGTGAGGCTAGCGGCGCCGGCCGCCGGCCTCGGGCGGGCGCTCGTCGAGCACGAAGCGCTGGTAGAGCCTGCCGAGGACCGACCAGTAGGAGACGGGGAACAGGCGCTGGACGGCGGCCAGGGCCTGGGCGTCGGCGCCGATCAGCAGGCGCTTGGCGCGGCGCTGGATGGCGCCGACGATCGCCGCCGCCGCCGCCTCGGGCGGGGTGCGCAGCGCGCTCTCGGTGAACTCGTTCATCGCCGCCGTCGCCAGCCGGGCGTCGGCCGCCGCCGCGATCCTGGCGCTCGTGGCGATCGCCGTCTTGATCCCGCCGGGATGGACCACGGTGACGCCCACGTTGGTGCCTGCCAGCTCGTGGCGCAGCGACTCGCTGAAGCCGCGCACGGCGAACTTCGAGGCGGCGTAGGCCGTCTGCTCGGCGGGCGCGATGATGCCGAAAATGCTGGAGATGTTGACGATCTGGGCCTGGGGCTGGGCCAGGAGCGTCGGCAGGAAGCCCTTGGTCAGGCCGACGACCGCCAGGAAATTGATCTCGATCAGCCAGCGGAACTCCTCAAGCGTCACTTCGGCGAAGGTGCCGACCAGCGAGACGCCGGCGTTGTTGACGAGAATCGCCACCTTGGGATGCTCGGCCAGCACTTGGGCGGGCAG